>NZ_BAABRT010000002.1:0-243299 GCF_039545115.1 Microbulbifer aestuariivivens
GCATGACGTGAACACGCAGCATGACAGGCAGTGGGTAGGGTTTGCGTCCAGCCTTACCCTTTGAGTACTTCTTGGCCAGTTGGCGCTCCAGCTTTTCCCAGGGGATCAGCCTGTCCATCCTTTCCAGAAATTTTTCCCGCCGGGTTTTTCGTTTCTTGCCTGCATATTCAGCTTCAGCGAAGGTCAGCTGGGTCATTTTCTAGGTTCCCGGTTGGAAAACTGTATTTTGCCAGAAATGGGCTATTTTTCAGAGTTGTCCTAGCAGACATCTAGCACACATCTAGTACACATCAGCACAGCATGCCTATCAGCGCCGGGAGCCTGCCAGCACAGAGCGGCAGCCGTAAATCCAGGAACCAGCGCCTGTTAAGAGGGATAAGACATGACCACTCTGACTTTGCATAACGGCGTCGAAATCCCCCAGATAGGTTTTGGCACCGCCGCTATCGGGCAGTGGCAGCAGGACGACAGTTTCGTTACCGACACGATTCTCAAGGCCATGGCGGTTGGCTACCGTCACTTCGACACCGCTTCCGTTTATGGCAACGAGCGCGCCCTGGGACGCGCGATTCTTCAGTCGGGTATCCCTCGCCATGAGCTTTTTGTGGTCAGCAAGGTTTGGGATACGGAGCAGGGGGCCCGAACCGCCGATGCCTTCCAGCGCAGCCTTGAGCGGCTCGGCCTCGAGTATCTGGACCTTTATCTGGTGCACTGGCCGGTGCCGGCATCTACCCGGCAGACCTGGGAGGCGATGGAATCGCTGTACGATGACAAAAAAGTTCGCGCGCTCGGTCTGTCCAATTTCCGCAAAGCAGACATTGAACAGCTGGCCAGTTTTGCCCGCGTCAGGCCCGCTTATAACCAGTTGGAACTGCACCCATACCTGACTCAGCAGGAGCTGGTGCAATACTGCCAGTTTCACAAGATCGCGGTGTCATGCTGGTCGCCGCTGGGTTCCGGCACTTGGAGTGGCGTTGCGGCAACGGAGAAACCCATCGCCGACCCGGTGATCGTCGATCTGGCGAACCAATACGGTGTGAGTCCGGGCCAGATTATTCTCAAGTGGGACCTGCAGCAGAAGCGCATTGTCATTCCCAAAGCGGAAAAACTGGAACACATTGTGGCGAATTTTTCCCTGTGGGATTTTTCCTTGAGCGACGATGACATGCAGTCAATCAATGCCCTGAATCGCAATCATCGCTTCGGCGGTGATCCAGCGACGGCTCATGAGAGCAACAAAAAAATCAGGGTGCCGGACTGACTGCTTTATCCCCGTGAATTTCCACTGGGGTTTTTTAATATTTCTTTCGGCCGGTTTTTCTCTTAGGTTTTTCTCTTTAGTTTTTCACTCAGGTTCGCACTCAGGTTTTTATGCGGATACGCATTTTCGGGCTGGCGTAATCGCCACCGGGTCTCACCTTGGCGAGCGAATAACCACTGGCCGCTCGCCCGCGCAGGGGGGGGCAATGAGTGGTTCTCGCTGGGTGTTTTCTAGGCAGTTTCTCTGCGTTTTGGGGCCGGGTCTGCAACCCCCGGAACATTTGCGGAAGTCAGCTGGCCGCGGCGCGCCAACTGCACCAGAGAGGGTTCCCGCTGCGCTTTCAGGTTCTGCACCCGCAGAGCCTCACGGTAAACCTTGTCCGACACGATATATTCCTCGGCCTGCTGGTTGATATCGCTGTAGCGGCCATTCAGCTCGGAGATTTTTGTCGACAGGTGCTCCAGATCGAGGATGCCATCGAAGTAGAGTGCGATCAGACGTTCACATTCCCGGGCAATGGCCAGGTACTCGTTGCCCACTTCGCGATGCCCCTCGTAGTTTTTCTTGAAGTTGAAAAAAGTCTGGATACCACCGAGGAGGGCGGTCAGCAGGGCCAGTGCGGCGCCGGCCCACATGGTCCAGTCAGGCAGCTCGGCATTGACGAGGGAGAAGAAAAGGGAGCCGAGGAACAGGTTGATCACCACAATGGGCACGCCGCAGAGCACGTGCAGGTTGCGTCCCTTCATGGAGGCGCGGAAGTGGCTGTGCTTGCACAGATGGGCATTCCAGCGCAGTTTATCCAGTACCGCTACGGTATTGGGGATATTGTCCGAGGTGTGGCTGGGTGCTGGTGCATCGTGTCTCGCCATGGTTCGAGCGCTTCCTTTTGCTGCGGCTAACTGCGGGCGAAAAAAGCCATTGTGCCTTTTCGCCACTCGATTGCCAGCAAAAAAGCTCGCCGGAAGTGGCGACTCAGCGGAAACGCACCGAAGGGACCAGAAAGAGGGCCGGCTCGGGCGAGCCGGTCAGGATGGGTCAGAGCCGGTCAGTTCGGGGGCAGAAGCCAGGCTCCGCGGTGAACGGATAAAAATCGATATCAGGCCTGCCAGCCCCAGTAGCCAGCAGTACTCGATGCTGGCCACCAGAGCAAGCGGCGAGACCGCCGCCAGAGAGGAGGCGAGCAGGATCTGTGCCCCCCACGGCAGCAGCCCCTGTACCGCACAGGAGAAGATATCCAGCAGGCTGGCGGCGCGGCGCGGATCGACCCGGTAGCGCGCGGCGATATCCCTGGCCAGATCACCGTTCAGTAAAATGGCGACGGTGTTATTGGCCACGCAGACATTGGTGGCGGTGACGGCCAGTGCGATGCTCAGCTCACCGCTGCGCACGCCACCGGCCTCGCTGCATTTGTCCCTATTCTTCCCGTTATTTTTCTCGCGGACTTTGCCGGCGTCTCCCCTGACGCCTTGTCCGCCGCGAGCACGGCTGAGCCGGTCGATGACAGAGGAGAGCCAGGCGAGCCCGCCGCCGGCCTTCATCAGTGCGCCCAGTCCTCCGATCAGCAGTGACAGGATAAGAATCTCCTGCATATTGGTGTAGCCGGTATAGATGTCCTTGGACAGGCTCACAAGGCTGTAGTCCGCCTCAAGGGCCAGCCCGATGCCACCAGCCAACAGAATGCCTGTGAACAGTACCAGCAGTACATTCACGCCCAGGACAGCCATAACCAGTACCGCCACATAGGGCATTACCCGCAGCAGGTCATAGTCTCCCGGCGCCTCGACAGCGGCGGTGGAGCCCTGCAAGGCCAGCCAGGCCATGGTCAGCAACGCCGCGGGCAGGGCGATACGTAAGTTCATGCGGAATTTATCCCGCATCTCGACATTCTGCGTGCGGGTGGCGGCGATGGTGGTGTCGCTGATAATCGACAGGTTATCCCCGAACATGGCCCCGCCCACCACCGTGCCTACGGTCAGCAGCAGCGGCAGGTCGGTGGCATCGGCCACGCCCACGGCAATTGGCGCGATGGCGGCGACGGTGCCCATGGAAGTGCCCATGGCCGTGGCGACGAAGGCGGCAATGGCAAACAGCCCCGGCAGCACCAGTGCCGGGGGTATCACACTGAGCCCGAAATTGACTGTGGCATCCACGCCTCCCACCGCCTTCGCCACACTGGCAAAGCCCCCGGCCAGCAGGTAAATCAGCGCCATGGTGACAATGGTGTGGTCGCCCACACCGCGCACAAAAGTATCGATGCGCTGGTGCAATGGGCCCTTTGCCAGCAGGACCGCCAGGGCGATGGCCGGCAGAATCGCCACCGGCGCGGATACCTGGTAGAAGGCATATTCCACCCCCTCAGTCTGGAACCAGAGGCCGCTGCCAACAAACAGAGCGAGGAACAGGGCGAGGGGCAGCAGGGCCGGGGCGGAGGGTTTGGTCATGGATACAGCTTCGACACGGATAGGGATTCGGAAGGCAAAGGCGCGGGATTATAAAGGCCGATCACAAACTGACCAATCGTCCTCTGCCTGGTGGGCGAAATTATTGTGGATGCCGAAATTTTTGCCGATACAAGCCTCTGGTTCCAACCTGGCCGGGCTGTGCGGTTCGGGGTGCATGCGTCAATAGGGGAAGCGTTAATAGGGGAAGCATCAATAGGCTGGACGCGAATCGGGGGCGAGGCACAAATTGGCCGCAGTTTTCCGCTGCGTTATTCTTTGGTTCCTGTCTTCTCTCCACTATCGGGCCCCAAACCGCAGTTGTACGGTGAACCGATTGACCGGCGCCGGCGTGGTTGCGAAAAATTAAAACTATAAAAATGCCGCCCCAGCGGCCTCATAAAGGATTTTTCATGGTGTTTGCACGGCAGCACTTTATCGTTCTCGGCCCGCTTCTGGCGCTCGCTTTTTATACTTCGCTGGCGGCCGTGGGTATGCCTTATCTGCCGGCAGTGACTGCGGCGATTACCCTGCTGACGGTGATCTGGTGGGTTACCGAGGCGCTGCCGATACCGGCCACCTCGCTGGTGCCTTTTGTGCTGTTGCCGCTCTTCGGGGTGACCGATCACAAACTGGTGGCCTCATCCCTCGGCAGTCATGTGATTTTGCTTTTGATGGGCGCCTTTATGCTGTCCAAAGCACTGGAGCGCAGTGGTGCCCATGAGCGGCTGGCTTTGTACATGTTGCGGCTGGTGGGGGTGTCCAGTGGTCGGCGTCTGGTGCTGGGCTTTATGCTGGCGGCGGGGCTGCTCAGTATGTGGATCTCCAATACCGCCACCACGCTGATGATGCTGCCTATTGCGCTGGCGATTCTCTCCCGTATAGAGAACCACCGGCTCACGGTGGCCTTGGTATTGGGTATCGCCTATGCCTCCAGTCTCGGCGGTGTCGGCAGCCCTATCGGCACGCCTCCCAATGTGATTTTCATGGGGGTTTATGAGGAACTGACCGGGCGCGGTTTCAGCTTCCTCAGATGGCTGTTGATCGGTGTGCCGGTGGTCTTGGTAACACTGCCGATCATGGCCCTGTGGCTGACCCGCAATGTGAAGCTGGAGCGTGCCATCGAGCCCCCCACCATTGGCGCATGGCGGCCGGAGGAGGTGCGCACCCTGGCGGTATTCGGTATCGCGATTCTGGCATGGGTAACCCGCAGTGAGCCTTTTGGGGGCTGGGGCGGTTGGCTTGGGATCGAGGGCGCCGGTGACAGCACCGTGGCACTGGCTGCGGTGGTGCTGCTGTTTATAGTGCCCGACGGGCGCGGAGGCCGCCTGATGGACTGGGAGACCGCCGAGAATATCCCCTGGGGCATGCTGCTGCTATTCGCCGGTGGTATCGCCATTGCCAAGGGCTTTGCCGCCTCGGGGCTCAGCGCCATGCTCGGTAATGGTCTGTCCTTCCTCGCCGCCATGCCACTGTGGTTGATGTTGCTGCTGCTGTGCCTGTCGGTGACTTTCCTGACCGAGATTACCAGCAATACCGCCACCGCCACCCTGCTGATGCCGATCCTCGCCGCAGCCGCCGAGTCGGCCGGCTTGGACCCCATGGTGCTGATGATCCCCGCCGCCATGTGCGCGAGTTGCGCCTTTATGCTGCCGGTGGCGACTGCGCCGAACGCCATTGCCTACGGCACCGGGATGATCAGGATGCAGGAGATGGTGCGCGAAGGCGCCGTGCTCAGTGTGTTGGCGGCGGTGATTATCGCCGCCATGAGCTGGCTGCTGCTCACTTGAGGGCAAACCTCTGCGGCTCTGGTGCTGCTGGCTGATAGCGAGGCTAAGTGGCGATTCCCTCGATGGCGGTTACCACCGGGAGCGAATCCTTGCCCGACAGCGTGTTGGGCAAAAAAGTGCTGGGCGCTGATGAATGGATTGTACGGAGTGGGCAGCAAGGAGCGGGCTGAAAGAGACGGACAGCAATGAATGGCCTTGCGGCTGGTTTCCCGGGGCGGGCGCTGGGTGTTACTGGTATCAGCGCCGCCCCGGGACTCATAACGCCAGCGCCGTCAGGCGCCGATCAGGCCCTGGCCACACACGCGGATGGTGTTGCCGTTAATGCCGCAGGCTCCCGGCGAGGTTAGAAAGCAGATCAGCTCCGCCACATCCCGGGGCTGCCCGCCCTGCTTGAGGGAGTTGAGGCGGCGGCCCGCTTCGCGAGTGAAAAACGGCATCGCGTCGGTCATAGCGGTTTCGATAAAGCCCGGCGCCACCGCGTTGGCGCAGATACCGCGGCTTGCCAGCTGCGATCCCAGTGCCGCCACGTAACCGATCAGGGCGGCTTTGGTGGTGGCGTAGTTGGTCTGGCCGAAGTTGCCGGCCACACCGCTGATGGAGGAGAGGTACACCAGCCTCCCGCTGTCGCGCAACAGCTCTGCTTTCAGCAACGCCTCATCGATGGCGACGATGGACGCGAGGTTGACCTGCATTACCTGTCGCCAGAAACTCACCGGCATTTTACCCAGTGTCTTGTCGCGGGTGATGCCGGCGTTGTGTACCAGAATATCCAGCCCACCGAACTTCTCACGGATAAATGCGATTAACTGTTGCGGTGCATCCTCCGCGGCGATATCCAGTGCCAGCGGCGTGCCACCCAGCTTTTGGCAGACCTTTTCCAGTTCCCCGGCGGCAGTGGGAATATCCAGGTAAATGAGTTCCGCGCCCTCCTGGCGCAGGCGCTGTGCGGTGGCGAGGCCGATGCCCCGGGCTGCGCCGGTGACCAGGGCTACCTTACCGGTCAGCAAACGCTCGCGGGGCAGCTCGGCTGGGGCGCGGGTCTCTGCGGTGACGGTGATCGCCTGCCCGGAGACATAAGCCGTCTGTGGGCCGCAGAAAAAGCGCAGCACCATGTCGAGCCGGTCCGCCGCATCCCGGGCCACGTAGGCCAGATTGACGGTGACACCTCTGGGCCCCAGCTCCTTGCCCAGTGAGCGGGCAAAGCCCTCAAGTCCGCGGGCCACCCCAGCGGCGACTGCAGTCTCCGCTTGCCTGGGTAGTGGTGCCAGCACCAGTACCCGCCCGTTGACGGCGATACGCCGCACCAGTGGCTGGAGTTGCTCGTACAGCTGTGGGTAATCCTCCACCGTTGTCATTCCGGAGGCCTCCACCACCAGGATGTCCGGGCGCTCGGAATCCTTCAGGTTGTAAGCGTTCCGAACATCCGCGCCGCCGCTGGTCAGCATTCCGTGTACATCGCCTTCAAGATAGCCGCCAGAGGTCGCCAGTAGCGCGGTTTTGCCTTTAAAGGGATATTCAGAGTAGCCGCTATCTTGCCGCAGCAAATTGACGGGGTTCGGCATTCCCAAGGCTCTTACCAGCCAGCCGGTGAAGGTGTTGCGATTCAATTCTTTTAACAGGTCAGACATAAATGTTTATTGCTACTCGGTGACTTTTAAAATGGCAGTGCTGGCGCGATCTTCTACGGGCTCCGATTCCAATGGCGCCTTCTTGGCATCTATGGATCAACCTCCACTCAGCTTAGGGTATACGGTGAGGATGCCAGCGGGCAGGTTAAAGTGAGACAGCCGCGATATAGGATTCGATAAAAGCAAGTGTTCGGGGGAAAGTAATCTTGTGAGTGATTCTGTGCGTGATCTGGCCTTGGAGCTTTCTGGGGCTAAATAAAGCCCGGGGGCAGCCCGAGATGAAAGGTTTGGATGTACTGCATAATTGGGACGGGTTACGTGGGTTCGCTTCATAGCTCCCATCAATCGGGTTCGGTCAGCAGAGGAGAATTACATGAGGCCGTTTGCAGAGATTGAACTTCCCGTTGTCGAGCGCTTTGGCGGTCGCAAGGCGCTGCAAGCGCAACTGAATAAGCCAAAGTCCGCTGCTGCGCTGCGTAAGGCCCCCGATAACCGCTGGCTTTCCGAAGCCTCCTTGGCGGTCATGCAGGCGGGGTTCAACTGGAGTGTGGTGAGGAAAAAATGGCCACGTATCGAAGAAATCTTTCACGACTTTGACCTCCATCACTGTGCCTTTATGCCAGATGAAGAGTTGGAGGCAGTGATGAAACAGGAAGGCATGATCCGTCACTGGGCCAAAACAAAAGCCATTCGTGATAACGCCAGTTATTTCCTGGAATTGTCGCGCGCCCATGATGGACTCGGTAACTTTTTTGCCGCATGGGAAACGGAGGATTATGCCGATAATCTCCGCGCATTACAGAAAGGTGGCTCGCGCCTCGGCGGCAGAACGGCTCAGGTGTTCCTGCGGCGCATGGGGGTGGACACACTGATTTTTTCTCCGGATATGGTACGGGCTCTTGTGCGTGAAGGAGTGGCGCGGAAAACCCCCTCATCCAGAAAGGACTGGTCCTCAGTGCAGGAAGCAGTGGAGCAGTGGCGGCGGGAATCCGGCCGCAGCCTGAATGAGATCAGTCAGATATTGGCGTTTTCTGTTGGCTAGGGGGCCTGGCTAGGGGTTCTGGTTAGGCGGGGCTAGTTATTGTAAATGAAATTTTGGAGTGAATTTAATTCGATAAGTTGGCGCGTTTTTCACTTAATCGTTGCCGTTTTGCGTTGTTTTTCACAGCTCGTCGTATCACATGCCAACGTTATTCACACAACGCGATTTCACGTTTTACTTTGCCGAACTTTGTTGATAGCTTTGAGGCGTTGTAAAAACAAGGACTGGATTCAAGTCTGGTTAGATCGAGGCTCATAAGAAAATATTTTCTGCTTGGTGAAAATCTCGTTTTAATCAAAAGGAATCCATAAATAATAAATGAGGATCGGGCTGGCCTGGGTTTAAGTGTCAGTATCGACCCGCCCCTGTCATCCTAATAATGAAAGGGAATACCCTCGATGATGAAGCCTGAGTTATTCAAAAAGGCCAAGCTGCCGCTGGCCATTGCATTGTTCGCCCCACTGTCCACTACCCCAATTTTTGCCGTCGCGGCAGACTCTTTATTGGAAGAGGTCACCGTTACTGCGCAGAAACGGGAGCAGAGCAGCTTGGATGTGCCGATTACGGTCGATACATTCTCCTCTGATAAAATCGTTAAAACCGGAGCTCTGACGCTGTCAGAAATGGATGCCTATATCCCCGGCTTTGAGGCGGAGGAAGGCCTCACCCAGGTATCCCTGTCGATTCGCGGTATCTCCAGTCCCAACATCAGCGCCGGCGGAGACCCTTCGGTTTCAACTTTTTACGATGATTCCTATCTGCCTTCTCCTGCGGCCACCATCGCTTTTTCCGATATGGAGCGGGTGGAGGTCTTGAAAGGGCCACAGGGCACCCTGTTCGGTCGGAATTCCGCCGCCGGTACCCTGAACCTGGTGCCGCGCCGCCCGAGTGAGGAGTTCGACGCTTTCGTGTCCACCCGGCTGGGTAACTACGGTCTGGTCCGCAGTGAGGCCATGCTCAACACGGCGGTGGCCGATAATGTGTATATGCGCGCGAATCTGCTCACCAACCAGCGCGATGGCTATGTCGACAATGTGGCCGGTCGTGATTCCGGCGAGCAGGATGTGGTGACCGGGCGTGTGTCTTTGCTATGGGATGTGAACCCCGCAACAGACCTGCAGTTTTCCGTCGACTGGGACCGGGTCGACAACTCCCCGCGCATGGCCATCGGCTTCAGCGATTTTTCTCTCAATACCGATCCCTTTTCCCGCAAAGTCGCCAACGACATTATCGATGGCGAAGAAACCCGGGATATGTATGCGGTAAGCCTCAAATTGCTGCACGAATTTTCTGATACTTTGAGTATGAAAGCCGTGCACAGCTATCGCTCGTATGAGACCACGAATCGCGAGGAAGAGGACGGTACTGCCGATCCCACCACTTACCTCGATACCAACAACAGTTTCGATAACGATATCAGCTACACCGAAATTCAGTTTAACTACAATGCCGATAAGCTGAACGCGGTGTTCGGCGCTAACTACTCCTCCGAGAGAATTTACCAGAATGTCACCGCTACTGCGCTTGCGGATTCCGCAATGCGGGTGACCACGTCAGAAGTGATCAAGAACCCAATCCTTCGGGCCCAGATTGAGCAGGGTGCTATTGCTCAGGCCGGAGGTGATCCCATGGCGGGAATATACGCTCTCAGTCTACTGGATTCCATCGATCACCTTTGGGATCAGGGTGACTGGGCATTATTCAACTCATTACTGGGGCAGCCCTCCACTCCACCTCAGGTTGGCCCCGTCTACGATGGTCTTGCTCAGCAACTTGGCTCCAGCATGATCTATGGCACGGAGTATGCGGGGCAGCTATGGCAGGAGTCTGTGACTAATAATGGCGATTTCGTCAATTATGGTTTCTACGCCGATGCGGAGTACGCGTTCACCAGCAAATTCCGTCTGTCAGCGGGGCTGCGCTATAGCTACGACGAGAAAGAGTTCAGCTGGCTGGTACCCGGTGTGGAGTTCGATCGTGAAACTGTCCCCAATACTCTGCCGGTTCAGCCCCTGATCTTCCGCGTGGAAGATGGCTATTTGGTGGATAATGTTACCCGGGTCGCCAAAGAGGACTGGGACAAGGTGACGGGCCGTCTGGTTGGCCAGTACGACATTACCGATCAGGCCATGGTGTTCCTGTCTTATGCCACCGGTTACAAGTCTGGCGGTTTTGACAGCCTGAATCAGGCTTCCGCGGAAAATCCGGTCAAGCCTGAGTCGGTGGAAAATATCGAACTCGGTGTGAAGGGCGATCTGTTTGATGGTCGCGGCCGCATTCAGCTCAGCTACTTCGATATGACCGTCGATGACCGCCAGCGCAGTGTTGAGACCCTGCCCCCAGGCCAGACCAACGCTCTGCCGCGTCTGATCAATGGTGACCAGAGTATTGACGGCGTCGAACTGACTTTCGACTGGCTGCCCCGTGACGATGTGCGTCTTGGTCTTGTGACCACGGTGCGGGATACCGAGTCCCAGTGGGAGACCTTCTACAACGCAGAGGGTGAGTTCCAGGATGGCAAGGAAAGCGGTTCTACCGATACCGCCTATACCGTGACGTTTGACTGGTCACCGGAAGTCAGCTTCGGTTCCGTGAGCCTGTATGCGGACTACATCTTCGCCGAGAACAGTGACGAGAGTGATCCCGCTCTGATTGGTTCGGTTCTGATCGATGGCGTGGAGACTCCGGTCCCCGGCTTTGGTGAAGATACCAAGTTGCTGAATGCCCGGCTGTCCTGGATGAGTAACGACGAGCACTATGAGGCCGCACTCTGGGGACAGAACCTGCTGGAGAACGAAGTGACCGACAGTGTCGGTGGGCGTACGCTGAATGTGTACGGTACCGGTTACCTGAATATTTCCGCGCCGCGCACCTTTGGCGTCGATCTGCGCTACAACTTCTGATCGATGCGTCATAAGATGCGGCTCCAGTCTTTGACTGGGGCCGCATTTTTATTTTTCACCTGCGATTATCTCATCCTACCTAACTCTCTTCCTGCTTTACTGTCTTCACCATCCGCTATCGGCTGCAGCGATAGCTGCCAACAACGGCTTGCTGGTTCCTGTTGTTAAAATTCTAAGTATGAGTACTCGCTGTCTATTCGAGTGTCATGCTTCGCTAGCATGGCCTATGGCGCCTGCTTCGCAATATCCCAAGTAGCTACTTAGTTTGTCACGGTAAGAAATATGGATAAATCCCCCTGGTCAGTTGCCATTCTCTGTTTTGCTGGGCTGTTGAGCTTGTCTGCTGCCGCTTACCCGGAGCAAAGTGTCTGTGGTACACCTCTGCCTCCCATCAAGATCGCGGATGAACGGCGTGAATGGACTTTCAGAAAGGGGGAGGGGGACTACAAGGTAAAGTTCAACTATACCGGTGAAAACTGGACGCATGCCGATGTGGCCGCGATCGAGGTGGATACCCCTAAGCCGATCGCCGTGCTGCCCATGCAGTACACCAAGCCGGGCCGCATGATGCCGGGGGCGAGTGTCGGTGGTCAATCAATCGGGCAGCAGTGGAACCTGATCACCCAGGCCGAGCTGGCAAAGCGCTTGTGCAAACTGGGCTTTGTGGTCTTCACCCCTTCGATCAGCGACTATGGCGAAAACCTTGATGGCTACCAGGCGTTCGAACACTTTATTGCCGGCCTTCACAAGGGTAACGGCAATATCCAGACCGTGCTACTGACCGCAGATGCGCACAATCCCAATGCCCAGAACCCACTTCCGGGTGCGCAGATGCTGGTCACTGGCACCAACCCGCGTAATCAGGCCTGGGAGGCGGTGATCCAGCGGAATGTGGAGCCTTTTTATCGCCAGGTCGGTCTCGGCAATCGCGGTGCGCGGGTACGAGGGGGGCATTCGGATGTGGAGGGGTCTTCTGCCGCCTGGCACCCCCTGATAGAGCGGGCCGCGGAATACGGGCCGACGGTTACCATCATGGAGGCTGCCCGGGCTATCGATATCATCGAGCAGGCGGGCTCGATCGAGGCTGGCCGCCAATGGGCGGCGCCGCTTTTTGATGGTCTTGCTGAGGCCATGTGGGAGTATGCTTGCCAGAGTGAAAGGGCTGCGTGTCACCATAACGGTGATGACGAAAATGGCTGAAGGAAGATCGACAGACCATGCTCAACGGATAGACCCGCTCCGATAATTCCTGGGATAGCAGGTCATTGGGTTGCTAGGATTTTGCTTCCACGAGGATTATGTGAGTTTGCATTGAGAATACTTTAAAGGTTCTTTGAATCCGCTTTGAATCCATTTTGGCAGTGCTGTTAGGGACTTTGAAAGTTTTCGGTATCCCGCCCCTTAGCGGTACTCCACCATAATTTCGTTTCTACGCATAAATGGTAGCGTCCACGGTGGGTTGTAGCGGGCCAGTTCCGGTTCTCCCACTGCCTGAAGCCCCTTATTGTTCATCCACTCCATCAGCTCGGTAGTTTTACTGCCAACCTTTTCCTCGCCCGCCAGCCCTGAAAAGCGGATCACTGCGTAGTGCTTCGCCGGTATTTCTCGCAGGTTGACCGCCGGATTGTTTGGGCGGGGCAGGGTGTCCATAGTGAAGTTGCTGGGCATTACAAAAGAAACAAGCCATTGGCCGCCAGATTGCTCCATGCTGACTGGGGCCGTCATGCTGATTTTTTCGGAGCGGGGCTCCATGGCAACAGGCGCCGTCATGGCAATCTTCTCGCTCCCGCCGCTGCGGGCAGTGTTATTGCCGAAGATATAATCGGCCAGCAGCTTAAAGCCCCTGCCAGAGGCCTGATCCATCGAACCCGACACCTGTACCTCCGCGACGATCCTCGGCTCATAGATTCGCAGCTCGAAAGGCTTGGCCTGTTCAAGAATCGTGTATTTGGGTTCCTCAATCGCCATGGCTCCACCTGCAAACAGGGACAGTAACACCCCCGGTAAAAAACGAATTAAAAGTCGCATAATTTTGCTCCACTATAGGCGGTGTTACGCACAGTATAGGTGGCAGGGATCACCGTCGGGCCCAGATCGCCCAGCTGGGAACCATGCTCGATGGCAATAGGCTTGGCAAATATAGGTGGAGAACTAGTTGGTGGCTGGGGGCGAACCTCGGAGGCTGGTGGCTGAGTACAGCTGGAAGTACGGTATTGGGGGTATCGCTAGAATTGTGTAACTGATTTTAAGCGCAAGAGCCACAGAGTTAGATTGATCTGAAAAAAGGCTCAGGCTAAAAAGGGTGCGTCAATGTCAGGGGCAATGTTGGCTGGGGAGCGAAGGTGCCATATGGCATAAGGGTGCTAATCCTGGCCCCTGTGGCAGGGCTGGCCGAGCCGAGATTACGTCCTGTAGTCGTGCTGTTGCCTGCGGTGACGCGGGAGGGTTTTCCGTCGGCGGGGGCCGGATTCTATTCACTTATATGTCCATCGGGGTTCAAAACCGGGAGAGTTCCTCCCGCAGGTCTCTCTCCAGCTCTGCGGCTTCCATAATCCACACGCTGTCGTCAGCACCGGGAAATACACCGACATCAATACCGTCCCGATCAAGTCCCGGTAACCACTTGTTGAGGAATTGTGGCAGGGCAACACTCTTTGGGGTCAGGTCCGCATCAGCGCTGGCATAGTGGGCGGCAAAATCTGCCGTTGGCCAGATGGGCAGATAATCCGGCGCGCCTTTTTCGTCGGAGTGTAGCTTGAGGAAGTGCTCATCGCTGTTGATCAGAATCCAGATCTCGCGTTCTTCGCCGACCAAGTCCAGAAAATAGTCATAGCGATCTTCGCAGCTGAGATTCAGAATTGTCTCAAGTTCTTCGTTAGCCATTTGCGGGTTCTTTCGTGTGTGGGTTTTGTTTAGCGCTTTCGTTGCCGGCGCTTGCCGGGGGCAGCCTAAGTGTTATCCAAGGTACCCCCAAAGTACTGCCCGAGGGGCTGTCCAAGTTACTGCCGAGGCAGGCTGGGCTATCAGTGCGCAATGTATCAGTAGGGTAATGATAGCGCCATTTTCCCATGACTATATCGTCAGTATTGGGGGGCAATCGATGCTCTTGCCAATACCAGCCACGCCAGTGATGGCCATTCATAGGTGAGGTGGTGGAATCCTTGGATAAAGGTGAAAGAAAGGTGTTGAGATCCCTGGTGGTTACTCGCACTTCGGCGCTTGTGGTCGGCCTTGATGGAAAGTGGTGCGCCCGGGAGAAGGTCACTGGGCAGGATAGTTTGCCCTTATGGTACTGCTAAGTGTGATGCGGGGCGGCGGATCTTCAATACCGAGTGTTCGAGCAAGCTGGGGTAGAGCAGTTCGGTGCGGCCGATACGCTGCCAGCCCGACCCCGCCCAGCCATGCGAGAAGGATGTGCTCTGCCATTTATCATTCTGTGTGTACAGATTCGGTTTCACCTTTTCAACTCCGATAGTTGCACGACGCTGCCTTCCGCGGTGAGACTGCCTGGTAAGGGCAGATATCCTTCTTGCGCTAATAAAATCAAGGGGAAGTACAGCTGGGTATCAGGAACCTAGCTGCCTGATATCGCAGTCATAGAGAATAAAGATATTTGCGGGAGAGCTTAGCCGTAACGGCAATATCAGAGGGTAAGAGTGCCAGTATGAGTTGAAGGCTTAATGGGTGGATGTTGTTGGGTTGTGTTTATGGCTCCACCGATGACGTCTAGGTTGGAGTTTCTAGGTTGGCCTTTCTAGGCAGCCATGGTCGGTGGTTATTACAAATTCTAGCAGTAATTATATGTGTCTCATCGAGAAATCCATATGTCTATACCTGCATCTATATCATTAAGTTTCCTGTCCGGATCTAACCCAGAGCGTGCTATATGAAATCTGGATGGTAGATAGTCTATATTGGGCGGTCATGTTTCGTTGACCGCAACTGAATTAATGTGTAATGATCTCATTCGCTTAATTATGGCCATATTCGAGCGGTTTGGTATTTTTAGCCGCTGCATGCTGGACCTTTGAATGGTTTTCTGGTGAGCGCCTTTGGCTGTGTATTTGGGCCATGTCGGAAAATCTAGTTAAGCCGTAAGCCGTAAGCCGTAAGCCGTAAGATGGTCATTGAAAGGCAAGTGTTCAATTATCTATGTGTTTTTGTTGATGGCAGGTCATAATCCGCGGATTAATAATATTATTGGTGCCTGCCAAAGGCCGTGGATATGTTTTCTTCTTGTCGTCATTGCTTTTAGAGCCTTTGTCCCCACAGGGTTAATGCTGACGCCTGCCAAGTCGGGAAATCCTCAACAGCAGGGAATGCTCACATTATGCCCAGGGCATAGTGGTAGTGCTGAGCTTCTTACTGCTCTGGGTGTTAGCGAAAGTAAATATCCCAAAGAGCACTCACCTTCAGGTGGTAAGTTCTGTTCATTCAGTACAGGAGGATTTGGTGATTCAATAGGCTTCAGCCCTGCTGCTACGCTTGCGGGCATATTAGATTTAGTCAGCGGCTCAACTAGCGTCGATGTCTTTATAATAAAGCGTGCGTTTATCTTATTACCCTCCAGGGCTCCTCCAATAGATTCATAAAATCCGGGTTGTCATTAATTTATATTAATTTTAGGCGTGTTTTTTCGACGCCTTCTTTTTCTTTGGGGATTTTATGAAGAATTTTACTTTTGCGAGAGGCTCTTATGTTAATCGGCCGAAATATTTTCTGCTGGCAACGGCAGTATCTTTATCGTTCTGGGTTTCTGGTGTTGTCGCTGAAGCGGTCAGTGTTGGAGGGCAACCGGTTTATGCAGATAGTCATGGGCCGATAGGTGTCATGGGAGACCACCGGCATAAACAAGGTGAGTGGATGTTCTCCTACCGCTTTATGCGGATGAGTATGTCGGACAACCTCAAAGGTGCCAAATCGATCTCCCCAGATGAGGTCGTTACGACTATCTCAAATCCTACCGGCGTGACAGAAACGCTTCGTGTAGTGCCAAAATCCATGGAGACAGAGATGCATATGTTTGGATTAATGTATGCGCCAACAGATGATCTGACGCTCATGGCAATGGTTCCAGTATTAAATAAGGAAATGGAGCATATTACATATTCTGGAATGATGGGTGTCACTGTCAGGGGTGGATTCGGCACCAGTTCTGCCGGTTTTGGTGATATTAAATTATCCGGACTTATCAAGTTGTACGAAAGTGCAATGGGTAATATCCACTTAAATGCAGGGGTCAGCCTACCAACGGGTTCCATCACTGAAAATGATAGTGTGCTGCCACCCAACCTCATGATGGACTCAATGCAGCTGCGTATGCCCTACGCCATGCAGTTGGGGTCTGGCACTTATGATTTATTGCCGGGGATTACCTACTTCAGTAATGTTGGACGCTGGAGTTGGGGAGGGCAGTATATGGCGACCATCAGGGTTGGGGAAAATAGCGAAAATTATACCCTAGGGGATCAGCAGCAGGTTTCCGCTTGGGGTGGCTATCGATTTATGCCTGGGTTAAGTGCCTCCGTCCGCCTATCTTTTAAGGATGAAGATAGTGTTGAAGGTGCTGACGACTTAATCTCAGCGCCAGTGCAAACTGCCAATCCAGATTACTATGGGGGCAGGTTTATTGACGGTGTGCTGGGGCTTAACTATGTGGTTCAGTCCGGCCGGTTGCGTGGATACCGTTTTGGATTGGAGTACACAATGCCAATCAGCCAGAAGGTTAATGGGGTGCAAATGGCCATGGATAGTATGTTGACCCTGGGATACCAGATTTCTTTCTAAGGCTGCTCCATCATTTTCCCCTATCAAAGTAAATATTTGAAGGTGGGGATGGTAGCGAAGTTAAAGAGGGTAACAAAGGTGAAGATGGTAGCGAAGATGAAGAGGGTAGCGAAGGTGAAGAGAGTAACGAAGGTGAAGAGAGTAACGAAGGTGAAGAGGGTGGAGAGCTCAGCAAAGAGAATGAGTGGTAAGAACGTAGTGAGGTTAATGCAGTCGATGATGGAAGCAGGCTGGGAAAGGTAATAGAGGAGGAAAAACTAATAAAATATAAAAGGCTGCTCTGGTGGCCTTTTATATTTGTGAGTGTGGGAAATGTTTTCTTGGTCGTAATTGGCGCTATTCAATTTGCTTTCCGGTTGGTCATTTTTTCTGTGCCATAGATACTGTTGGTGATTTTTGTATATGGTTGAGTGTTTTTTGAGGGGTATGGCGAGCAATAAGTAGCGATCTCGCTTAATGCCTCG
The DNA here is from genome assembly GCF_039545115.1 of Microbulbifer aestuariivivens. Classification (NCBI taxonomy): domain Bacteria; kingdom Pseudomonadati; phylum Pseudomonadota; class Gammaproteobacteria; order Cellvibrionales; family Microbulbiferaceae; genus Microbulbifer; species Microbulbifer aestuariivivens. The sequence goes on from NZ_BAABRT010000002.1 coordinate 17,314, forward strand.
CTGCATGGTATTCCTTGTCCAATCTTATATACGGTTTCTCAACCTGTAGGATCAGGTGGGGTCAATGCAGCGGCGAAGGTCGGTTGCGCCTGTATCGGCGACGCGAGCCAAAAAGCCGGAAGCCCCAGTCAGTCTGGCAGGTCTGCTGCAAATGGCAGTGCAGTGCGTTATTCGGCAAAAACAACACTTTTACTGATCTCTTCACGCCCCACGCGGGCATTATTGGCCGGAACCGCTGTGTCTTCGTAGCCAAAAGAAATTCCCAGCAAAATATTAGTGTCGTCACCGATATTGAAGGTTTCCCGCACCAGGTCAGGGTAATAACGCAGTGCGCCCTGGGCGCAGCTGGCGATGCCGTGGGCGGTCATGGCCAGCATCAGGCTTTGTGCGTACATACCTACGTCCAGCGCGACAGAAGCGCCGAAGCGCTTGTCCATGCCGATAAAGCAGACGTGCGGCGCATCGAACATCTCGAAGTTCCGCAGCGAAGCGCGCATGCGCCCCTCTTTGTCGTCCCGCGCAATCCCCATGCTGTTATAGAGTTCCATGGCGCACTCCACCTGCCGGCGGCGGTAGTCGCCATCGAATTTCCCGGGATATTCGTAATCCGCATTGAAGGGGACGCCACTGACAACCTTGGCGACCATCTGTTGGCGAAGATGCTCCTTGAGCCGGCCGGAGGCCACCCACACCTTCCACGGTTGGATGTTGCAATTGGAGGGCGTGTGCTGGGCCAGCTTGAAGATGCTTTCCATAACCTGTTGAGGAACGCGTTTGTCCAGGTAGCCGCGCACAGAGCGGCGGTTCCTGATGGCAGCTTCAAGACTCATGTTGCTTGCCGGCGAGGTGGTGCTTGCGGTGAAAGTGGCGCTTGCGGGTGACTGTTTGACGGTGGCGCTCATGGAGATACCTCGTTTTCGTTGCAATGGCGCGCGAGCGCAAGCGGCGCGCATTCAAGGTTTCAAGATTTTCGGTTTTTGGCTCAGACGTTCAGCATCAGGTGCTCTCGTTCCCAGGGGGAAATCTCGCGGTGGAACTGACGCAGTTCTTCTGCTTTGACTTCCGCAAACAGTCGGCAGAAATCTTCGCCCAGGGCCTGCTGGATTTCATCGGCATCGGCGAAGATACGCAGTGCCTCGTCGAATGTTGTCGGAATATAGGATTCGGCCTCCTGTTCTTCACTCAGCTCGCCTTCAGCCGGTGCGTGGGGTGCCACTTGATTCACCATGCCCAGGTAGCCACAGATCAGGCTGGCGGCGATGGAGAGGTAGGGGTTGGTATCCACACCGATTACCCGGTTCTCGAGGCGACGATCCTGGGCGCCGGAGTGTGGCACACGCAAGCCGGTGGCGCGGTTGTCATAGCCCCAGGCAATATTGGTGGGTGCACTGGAATTGGCCGCAGACTCGAAACGCCGATAAGAATTCACATGCGGGGCGATCAGCGGCATGACCTCGATCAGGTGCTTCTGGGTGCCGCCGATAAAATAACGGAACAGATCGGTCTCATTACCCTGTGCATCGGAGAAGATGTTCTGGCCGCTGGCAATATCCACCACGCTTTGGTGCACATGCATGGCGCTGCCGGGCTGGTCGCGCATGGGTTTGGCCATGAAGGTGGCGAACATATTGTTGTTCAAAGCCGCCTCTTTAATGATGCGCTTGAAGTAGAACACCTGGTCCGCCAGTAACAGCGGATCGCCGTGGGTGAGGTTGAATTCCACCTGGCCGGCGCCATCTTCCTGAATCACCGAATCGATATGCAGCCCTGCGTCTTCGGCATAATCGTAGATATTGTCGATGACCGGGCCGTACTCGTCCACAGCGGTCATTGAGTAGGACTGCAGCGCGGTTCCCGAGCGCCCACTGCGGCCCACCGGAGGCTGGATAGGTTCATTGGGATCGATATTCGGCTTGGTCAGGTAAAACTCCAGCTCTGGTGCCACCACCGGTTTCCAGCCGCGCTGCCGATACAGCTCAATCACATGCTTAAGGATATTCCGCGGTGCACAGAAGATCGGCTTGCCATCGAAGTCCTGCAGGTCGTGGATGATCTGCAGCGTTGGTTGCTTGGCCCAGGGGGCAGCCATCGCGGTGGACATGTCCGGTACCAGTACCATATCGCTCTCGGCCCATTGGTTGGCGATATCCATTTCCACATCCTGGCCGGTGATTGTCTGGTAGAAAATGGAAATCGGCAGGAAGAGCGAAATATCCGGAGAAAATTTCTTCAGTGGCATGGCCTTGCCGCGCGACATGCCATTCAGGTCGGGAATAATGCACTCCACCTCATCCAGTCGGCGACCGTCGCGGTAGGCCTGGAAAGCTGCGGGTAAATTATCCAGCCAGGAGGAAGGTGAAGACTGACTCATATGAACTCCTACAAAAAATTAAAAACAGCCTGGGCGGGCGACTTGCCATGGCTCGGCAGATAACATCAAAAAGCAAAGTCAGCAGGCGAATCAACAATCCATACGAGCAGCCCCTGATAACAGAGCACACTAGCGGAGACGACCCACGAACTAACCCAGCCGCTTAGCTACGGCGTAGGCGGCACTATCATACTGGGAGTATCCGTGGGCGATGTAATTAAAATGCTCACACTAGCTCCCCTGTGCTTGAACCTTCTGTATGTCGGATCAAAACTCTTTGACCGTTACTTTCCCATCCTGATCAAAAACGATTCTGTGCACGGCAACAAAAGACCACATATACAGAGCGAATTCGGAAAACTAGAGAGGAAGACCCTGATGAACATTCGAAGAAGTCCTAATGAATAAATAAGGAGAGTCCAAAGCCTACAGCGCTCCTCATCAACAACGCAAACCCCGCTCGATGCGAAACAGGGCCCGCCGCTTGATGATTAACCGGCACGCCAATGCGGCTGTTGCGGCCCTAGTGGGAAGCAGCTTAACGGGTATTGGTAGCGATACCCATGACAACTTCCCGGCGTTCATCGCCCGTATCCAGCGCGAACGCTTGATTTACCTGCACCACGGCAAGACCTGCGTCGCTGAAGCCGCCGGCAATGTCTTCCGGTGTAAAGCCGATGCCGTTATCTCCGGCTGGTTTCAACCAGTCCCACTGAACCAGCGTGCCGCCTTTTTTGAGTAGCTGTCTCAGTAGTAACAGTGTCTGTGGGTATTCCGGCACAAACGCCAGTGCGGAGGAGGCGACAATCAGGTCAAAGGGGGTCTGCAGATGCGTGTTCCGTTCTATGAGCTTGCGGGTCAGCTCGCTGTGAATGGTGTCAACATTCGGAAGTTGCTTGCCGGCCAGTACCGACAGCATTTTTGCAGAAGGGTCCAGCGCGACGATGGCCCCGGACTGTGCCGACAGTCTTTCTGTCAGCAATCCGGTTCCGCAGCCGAAATCCAGGATTCGGGCGCCGCTGTAATCGATGGCCTCCCCCAGTGACTGAAAGGCCTGCTGCGCATAGGTGATGGCCGCGGGATTGCTGTCCCAGCCCTCGGCGTAATCATCCCAGTTATCGTCGCTCATGACTGCTGGACTCGCGGTTGATTTCTGTATGTCAGGGCTGGACGCATGCCAGGTGACTCGTTCTGCCTGGTGACAATATGCACCGCCGGTGCGGGGTATTTCAACCGCTGCAACTCCGGACTAACTCCCCATTGTCAGCTCACATAGGGGAGTAAGGCTGGGTGTCAGGCGGGAACGGGGCGGGAACGGGGGTACGAGTGGTTCCAGCGCAATCAAGGCCCGCAAATCCGGCGAGTGCCTGGCTGTTGGGCTCCAAGGCGCGGTCCTTTGAATTTTGCGAGCAATTGGCTAACTTATCATCTCGGGTCACCCAAACACCGCAACCGGCCAAGCAGCATTATGGAAGAGATCCTCACGAACCCGATGGCCCTGCTGGTGATGGTGGGCCTTGTCTCGATTGCTTGCCAGTACCTGGCTTTTGTACTCAAATTGCCCGCCATTCTGCCCCTGTTGCTGGCCGGTCTGGTGCTGGGACCGGTGACCGGAGTGTTAAACCCGGACGCCCTGTTCGGCGGCCTGCTGTTCCCTCTCGTGTCACTGGCAGTCGCGATCATCCTCTTTGAGGGGGCGCTAACTCTCAAATTTTCCGATCTGGCCGGGCACGGCACCATGGTGCGCAACCTGTGCACACTGGGGGCCCTGGTGACATGGGTGATCGTCACGCCCACTGCACATTATGGTCTCGGCATGCCCATGCAGCTGGCGGCGCTGTTTGGGGCCATTGTTACCGTAACAGGGCCCACGGTGATCGTGCCCATGCTGCGCACAGTGCGCCCCAATGCCCGCATTGCCAATATCCTGCGTTGGGAAGGGATCGTCATCGATCCCATCGGCGCGCTGCTGGCCGTACTGGTGTACGAATACGTGGTTGCCGCGCAGGGCGCCATCGAACACACCCTGGTGATTTTCTTCAAGGTGGTCGCTATCGGCTTTGGGCTCGGCTCGCTGGTTGGCTATCTACTGGGGGTGGTGCTCAGAAACAACTGGATCCCCCATTACCTGCGCAACACGGCGGTGCTCACCCTGATGCTGGGTGCCTACGCCGCCTCAGACCTGATGAGCCATGAATCGGGCCTGCTGACGGTCACGGTGATGGGCATCTGGATGGCGAATATGAAAGGGCTGGATGTCGATGACATTCTCGAGTTCAAGGAAACCCTCAGCGTCCTGCTGATCTCGGCTCTGTTTATTCTGCTGGCCGCGCGGGTGGAATTTTTCACCCTGACCCAACTGGGCTGGGGAGCACTGCTGGTATTGGCCGCGATCATGTTTGTCGCCCGTCCGCTCGCCGTGTTCCTATCGTCACCGGGTTCCGGTCTGAACGGGCGTGAGTTGGCCATGCTGAGCTGGATAGCCCCGCGGGGCATCGTCGCTGCGGCAGTGTCGGCACTGTTTGCGCTAAAGCTGGAAGCTTTCGGCCTGCCCAAATCGGAACTGCTGGTACCGATGGTGTTTCTGGTGATTATCACCACGGTTGTCCTGCAGAGCCTCACCTCCAAGGGGATCGCCAAGTTTCTCGGGGTGCGCGCCCGCTATCCCAACGGCTATCTGATTTTCGGTGGCAGCAAGTTTGCCCGTATGCTGGCAAAAGACCTGATGGAAAAGGACGTGCCGGTGGTTATTGCCGACACCGACTGGAACGCGATCCGCGAAGCCCGAATGGCCAATATCCCCACTTATTACGGCAACCCCATCTCCGAGCACGCCAGCACAACCATGGACCTTTCCGCAGTGGGTAGGGTTCTGGTGCTGTCACCCTATAAGCAGCTCAATCCTCTGGTGACCTATCACTTTGAACACGTATTGGGCAAAGGCATGGTCCTGGGTCTGGGCTACGGCACACAGGAGGGCAGTGCCCGCCATCAGGTGTCGGATGACTATGCGAAAAAACTGGAGCTGTTCTCGGAAAATGCCACCTATGGTCGACTGGCCAGCCTGGTGGCCAGGGGCGCAAGCATCCGCACCACAAGAATCACCGAAACTTTTACGCTCGAAGACTACCGGAAAACCTATGGCAACCGCGCCACGCGACTGTATGTCATAGACCCTCAGGGGCGGGTGTATATCAATACGGTTTCACACGAATATGCGCTCAAAGAGGACTGGCAGATTGTCAGCCTGATTGCTCCGGAGGAATTGAAGGAAAAGTCTTCCGAGGATAGTCCCCGATCGCCCGGTGAGCTACCTGGTGAGCTATCAGGTGATGCGCCGACGGGTTAGAGGCGTGTCGAAATTCTCTCCGTGGCCTTGTCGTCAGGGCTGCCCGATCTTTCTACGGTGAGCCACAAGCTCTGTGGCGGCGGAAAACCACTGACCGGCCTCTTGCTGCTGCAGGTCAAATTTTAGCGAACTAGTGCTGGCCGACCAATGTGCCGGGGCTTTATGTTACATTGCGCTCCCACTCAACCCCCCCAATTCTGGCACGCCCTATGAAACCCTGGATCGAACTCGGCACCGCGCAGATTCCCAATGCTGGCGGCGTTCTCACGCTGCGTCAGCGTGATCAGGAGTTTTCTATCTCGCTGTCCGGCCCCCGCGGGGAGCTGATGAACAGCCGTCGTTTTAACAGTGAGCGTGAACTGTCACTGTTGGGCTGCGACCATCTGAAAAAACACAGTAAGGCCCGCGTTCTGGTTGGCGGCATGGGCATGGGCTACACCCTTGCCGCTGCGCTGGAGGTGTTGCCTGCGGATGCTGAGGTGATGGTTGCGGACCTGATTGCCGAAGTGGTGGAATGGAATCGCGGGCCGCTGGGCGCCTGCGCAGGCCGACCGCTGGACGATAGCCGGGTTAGGGTACATATCGGCGACGTGTGCGGCCTGCTGGAGAAGGGGGACGGTGAATACGATGCCGTCCTGCTGGACGTGGACAACGGCCCCGAGGGGCTGACCCACAGTGACAATAACTGGCTTTATTCCCTGGAAGGAACCGGCTGTATTTACCAAAGCCTGGCCCCGGGCGGCATGTTGGCGGTGTGGTCGGCTGGGCCGGACAGTGCCTACACTCAGCGGCTTAAGAAAGCCGGTTTTACAGTACAGGTTAAAACGGTACGCGAACGCCCGGGCAAAGGGGCGCGGCATACGATCTTTTTGGCCAGAAAGCCGTCGGTGTGAGCCCGGACTTAATGTGTCGGGGTTGACCCCTATTAACCTCGTTGGATCCCAAACCCCGGCTCAGCCTTTCTTGCTTCTTCTGAGGTCCCTGACCAAATAAGATTTGCCCTGGCCTCGCTTCAATTCAAACAGGTCGATGGCCCGGAACAGGCTGCTCAGGTTCTTGAAGCCATAGTTGCGGCAGTCGAAGGACGTGCGGTTGGAAATGTTGGAGCCCACTGCGGCGAGATCGGCCCAGCCCTCATCGTCCTCGGTGGCTTCGATGGCATGCCGAAGCAGGGTGATCAGCCTGGTGTCCGACTTGATATTCCTGCGCTTTTCACCGTTCTTCTCCTTGACCTCTTCTGACTGATCGAGGAAGAGGAATTTTGAGCAGGCATTCACGAAGGGGGAGGGTGTTTTGCGCTCGCCAAAGCCCAGTACAACCTTACCTTCTGCCAGGGCCCTGGTGACCATGGGGGTGAAGTCACAGTCCGATGAGACGAAGCACATCACGTCAATGTTCTTAGTGTACATCACGTCCATAGCATCGATTACCAGGGCGATATCGGAAGCATTTTTTCCCTTGGTAAGGTCGTACTGCTGTACCGGCTGGATGGCGTGCTCGTGCAGAAGATCCTCCCACGGCTTCAGGGTCGGTGATTTCCAGTTGCCATAAGCCTTGCGGATAGTGACGACACCATATTTGGCCACCTCGCTGAGGACATCCTCAAACTTTCCCGCCGGCGCATTGTCCGCATCAATGAAGAGGGCAATTTTCTGTTTGATTTCATCCATAGGGTGCCTGTTGTTATCTCGAGAGGGGGAATTGTTGTGTATCAACCTTGATTCTGACCTTAAGCAATCGCTTCCGCCATTGTTGTATTCTGTCTTTGCGTAAATGTCTAGTTTCGCGTCAACACTTATGCCGAGCGCTCAGGTGAGAGGATGAAAAAGACCCGGCATTGAGGTTGGAGATTGGAAAGTTGAGGTCAGAGCAAAATTAAGGAACCGTGTTCATCACGCTGTATAAAAAACACTCTGCATAAAAACTTGGCCATCAAATCCGCAATAAGTTCGCAGTGACAAAGTCACGATGACTTCTTAGTCACGATAGCGTCTTGATGTAGAGCAGAGAAGCAATGTGCAAAATTTTGCGCTTCCCTAATTGTTCAATTGTTCAATTGTTTTACAGAAAATCCACACCGCCAGCAAAAACTACAAACACTGATAGTCCCCGTTGGATTCGCTGAGAAATTTAGTATTAAGATCAGCGCCCACGATACGCCCCTTGCAAACAGCAATCGCCAACTTCGACAAGGTGGGCCTGACCGCGATAGTATCTTTTTTGATCACGATCAGGTGTGAATAGTAATCACTCCAGGTGCCTTCATGCGCGCCACAGCGCTCGCCGATATAAGGCGTGTCCTTGGCACACCAGAACACAGTAATACTGTAATCACACCGGTTGATAAACTCCGTCTGCTCACGCCACTGCACGGTGGATAAACAGGATGCGGCATTTTCCCCGGCCCAGCTCTGGCTGATAAACGCCACCTGAAAGGCGACAATCAGCCCTTTGTATAACATTTTCATTATTCCACCCTTACCTTGCCTGTGGATTCGCCACTGCCTCGATCCGGGTCGCCGCAATACCAGGTTGCCGCACGGCTGCACATGCCAGAGGCATCACAGGCGCATGCAGAAATATCAATGGCCTGTGTACGCATCTTTACGGTGCGTATCACGGCCTGGGTGCCAACCATCTTTTTATCGTCGTCATACCCGAGCTGCCAGTCCCGAATCTCACGGGTTTGTGTCTCGCACAATCTGGATGCTTTGATTTTGGTGACTAAACTGGCACAGCTCAGCGCATTAGAGCCATAGCGGTAATCAAGACTTTGGCTGAGCTTTTTCATATAGCGGCTGGAGCTGCCTGGATGGGCCTTGCAGTCATGAGGCCGCTCTTTACAGCTGTTATCCACTTTCTTGACTGGCGCAGCAGGTATAGTCTCTGCTGTTAATACCAATGTTCCGTTCGCAGCTGTAGCGCCGCCGCCTAGCCCGGGCGACGATATAGATTGCGGTGTTGATACCGACGAGGCCTGTAACATCTCGGCCACCGTCTGGTAGTTGTAATTTATTGTCGGTGTATCATCATCCATCGCGTCCAGTTGACGTCTGATTTTCGCTTCATATTGCCGGTTGGCTTCTCTGATGGCCCGGCTTTTGGCCACGGCTTGACGAAGCAGCTCATAATCGCGTTTTTCATTGGCAAAAGCCGCCACTCTTTGCGCCTCAGTAACCTTGTCGGAGTGGCGATAATAATCGGCCAAAAAGGCATAAACTGCCGGCTTGTTTTTGCAATTGGCGTAAGACAGCAGGTTACCGTTTTTCGAGCAGCGGTTTTCATACACTGATGTGCGGGTGGGATCTTTGGCGTGACTGAGCAGCAAGGTCAGAATCTGCAAAGATACCGGGTCATCTCCCTCGGCCTCAACAATGGCTCGCGCCAGTGGCGTCTGCCAATTTCTGATCACGCGGGCGTCACTGTTGTCGCCAGTATACAAATGATCGGTGTTTTTGCATCTGACCTGGCCAATACTGGCATGATAACTCAGCAAGGTTTTCACCGATTCCACATAGCCCTTGCTAACCGCAATTTTAAGCGGTGTTTCCACATAGCCAGAGCACTTGTCGGGGTCGTAACCGGCATCCAGCAACAGCGCCAGAAAACGGCTGGCCTCTGTATCACTCAAATCAAACAGCAAGGGCGAGGCGACAACATAATGCCAGCCATAAGCACGCGAACTGACCCCCCGTGTTGGAATGTCATAGCCGAGCAGCCATTTGGCCAGTTTGTAATCGCGCTGTTGAATCGCACAGCTCAAGGCCGTTGCGCAGCCCAGAAAAATGCCCTCGCGTTTATCACTTTGCATACGTTCCGCTACTGGCTTGCTGGGATCCAGAAACGCCGGTAGTGGTTGCAGAGATAGATAACGCGCAATCTTCTCATCGGAGGTCAGGCTCGGATCTGAGTGAATTTTAGGCGTGCTGCTGCAACCGGCGAAAATAACGCTGAAAAGCACTGCTGACAGCACCAGGCCAGAGCCCGGAAAAGGGTTGATTATCTTCATCTATAGCCTCCAACACGAAGAAGCAGATTATTCTACTCGCACCGCTGGCCAGCCATAATGATGTCAATCAAGTCCATGTCGGAAAATTAAGGGCAGGGTACGGCTAAGTCTCCCGTGTCCACCCTGTTGCAGGGCAAATTTTGATCATCAGCTCCACATAAAGCTCGGGCTGAGGAGCTTAAGGCAGTCCCTTAATGCTGAAAAAGTGCGCCGGCAGCCCAGTCTTTTCTGGCTCTTTGAGCTGAAGTCCTGCTCCGCATTGTCTGTCCGCTGCTTAACCATCCCCTGCATTGAAGCCCTGCATTTTTATCCACTTATTGATACTGGCTTTTCAGTATCCTTTCGAACAGCCGGTCACCGAGATATTTCCTGGCGAACATCAGCGGTCTGGCATAAGCGCCGGCGACATATCGAGTCTTTGGTTTTGCGCTGTGCACCGCTTTTAAAACGAGGTTGGTGATAATATTGGGCGGAGAAAGTCGGCCTTTTTTATCCATGTCTTTGGTGAGCTGGATGGTTTTCTGCAACATGTCCGCATAGGGCCCATTGGTGATGTCCCCTTGCAGGTTTTCCATAAAGACCTTGCCAAAATCCGTGGCAATACCGCCGGGCTCGATAATCACCACATGAATACCAAAGGGTTCCAGTTCGAACCTCAGGCAATCACTCCACCCTTCCAGTGCGTGTTTGGTCGCGTGATACCAGGCGCCCATGGGCGTATACATTTTCCCGCCCATGGAGGAGATATTGATAATGCTTCCCGAATGTTGCTGGCGCATCACGGGGATTATTTTCTGTGTCAGACTGGCCAGGCCAAAGAGGTTAACTTCAAACTGTTTTCTCGCCAACGGAATCGGTACTTCTTCCACCGCTCCATATACGGCAAATCCCGCACAATTTATCAGCACATCCACGCGACCCTGATCGCGGATCACCTGATCGGCTGCATGCTGAATCTGGCTTTCATCCATAATGTCCATGGCGATAGCCTTGCCACCCGCTTTAACGATGTTCTCCATCTTTTCAACATGTCTGGCCAGCCCATACACAAGATGCCCTTCTTTCAGCAGCGCCAGTGCAAAGTCCTTGCCCATCCCCGAGGAGGCACCAGTAACCACAATGACTTTTCTCTCCATCACATTCACCTTGAGTAAGAAGTACTGGACTGCAAAAGCCTATTGAAAGCATAGGTGCTCACTGAATTGTTGACAAAATAGTCAGCGGCGACTAATGCCTGCCTACGAGTGATGGCGGGCACTGGTGAGCCGGGGGGAGGTAGGAGTGGAATGGGTTTTTGTGTGAGGGAGTCGAAGCGCGCAGAGTTCATCATTCTGTGCAGTAGTATCTTTCGGAATCTATCGGGTTTCTAAAATCCGGTTTTTTCCACGGGGAAATTGCATAGCGTTCACGCGCACTTGAGAAAAAATTGAGCTTGCTTCTATCTCAGAAATCTAATCCACCGCCACAACCGGAGTACATCCAACAGTGCGCCTGCCACATAGGTGAGGGCGCAGGCTTTTAATACGCTGCGGGCTGAATTGAGCAAGTGTTCCGGCAGGTAGCCCTCGCTCAGTATCGGCAGGGCCTTGTTAAAGCTCGCATCGTACTCTTCCGGCAGTATCGCCACATACATCAGTGCGGATACGAGCATGGTGATGACCGCAACAATGCCGATCGAGATGAACAGCACCGGTGACTTGATGAGAATGGTCAGAATGGGCGCCGTGATCAAAATGGCAGTGCCAACCCTCTGGATTTGATTGGCCTTGCTCATATACCTTTCCCGTAACCTGGAAACCGGCTCCTCGCGGCAAAACTGGATGGCATGGCCAACCTCATGGGCGGCCACCGCCACGGCTGTGATCGACTAGCCGTGGTAGATATCCGGGCTGAGTGCCACGAATTCTCTGACGGAGAATAGTAGTTCTGGTCCTTGCCAGCCTTCACCACCTTCACCCCGTCGAGTTTGTAACGCTCGATCAGGTGTTCGGCCAGCTCCGCACCGGAGCCGGGCATATCACTGATCTCGTTGGAGTGCCGCCAGAGCACAAAGCGCACCCACAATTGAGGGCCGGCGATTAGGGCAATAATGCCTAGGGTGATCAGTACATAAGGCATATTGTATTGTCATACGCATAGCAACGTGGGGTGAGCGTAGGGAACCGTCAGTATTACTGTTTTTTTACTAAGGGCTCCCATTATTGAATGCATAAAAAAAGCGGGCATAACGCCCGCTTTCAAGACCTCTTCCCTGTGAGCGACTACTTGGTTGTAGTTTCCTTGCTTTATAGCTTCTTGGTTGTTCCTGTTACCACTGCAACGCGCCGCCGGTCTGGTATTCGATGACCCGCGTTTCGAAGAAGTTTTTCTCCTTGCGCAGGTCCATGATCTCGGACATCCACGGGAAGGGGTTCTGGGCGCCGGGGAACTGCTCCTTGAGGCCCAGCTGCGAGAGCCGGCGGTTGGCGATGAAGTGGAGGTACTCTTCCATCATGTTGGCGTTCATGCCCAGTACGCCGCGGGGCATGGTGTCGCGGGCGTAGGCCACTTCCAGTTCCATCCCTTCGAGGACCATCTGGGTCACTTCCTGCTGGAATTCTTCGGTCCACAGGTGCGGGTTTTCCAGTTTGATCTGGTTGATTACGTCGATGCCGAAGTTCAGGTGCATGGACTCGTCGCGCAGGATGTACTGGAACTGCTCGGCAACACCGGTCATCTTGTTGCGGCGGCCCATGGAGAGGATCTGGGTAAAGCCGCAGTAGAAGAAGATGCCCTCGGTGACGGCGTAGAAGGCGATCAGGTTACGCAGCAGTTCCTGATCGGTTTCCAGGGTGCCGGTCTTGAAGTTGGGGTCGCTGATGGAGCCGGTATGCGCGAGGCTCCAGGCAGCCTTTTTGGCTACGCTCGGGACTTCGCGGTACATGTTGAACACTTCACCTTCGTCCATGCCCAGTGACTCCACGCAGTACTGGTAGGCGTGGGTGTGGATGGCTTCCTCAAAAGACTGGCGCAGGATGTACTGGCGGCACTCGGGGTTGGTGATATGGCGGTAGATGGCCAGCACCAGGTTGTTCGCCACCAGGGAGTCTGCGGTGGAGAAGTAGCCCAGGGAGTATTCCACGATGCGACGCTCGTCCGCGGTGAGACCCTCGGGGTCTTTCCACATGGACACATCTTTGTTCATGTTGACTTCCTGCGGCATCCAGTGGTTGGCGCAGCCGTCGAGATATTTCTGCCAGGCCCAGTCGTACTTGAATGGCACCAGCTGGTTCAGGTCGGCGCGGCAGTTGATGATGCGTTTTTCGTCTACCTGGATACGGGCAGCACCCATTTCCAGCTCTTCCAGACCCGGGGCAGGGTCCAGGTCGGCTACGGCGGCCCGTGCCGCTGCCACTGCGCTGGTGGCCGGTGCGCTGGCACTGGCTTTGCCGCTGTTGGCATCGGATTGGGCCGCGGGCGACGCCGGGGCACTGTGGCTCTCATAAGAGGGAGCCGGTTCGGATACTTCTTGTTGCAGCACTTCCGGCGCCGGTCGCGGTTCGGCGTTTTTGTTCGGTTGTTGTGACGGTTGTTCGATGTCGTCCCAGCTAAGCATATTGTTGCCTTCCGTTTTGGAAACGTAAGAACGTTTGTGTGTGTTCAAATAATTGCCGCGGCCCGGTGGGCGCGATCCCAGAAAGTTTTTGGCTCTTGATTCTGTGCGCTGGTGTGTGGCGCCAGCGCTGCGAACCCTGTGAGCGCATTCTTTCGTATTTGGGCGCCTTAACTTCTGCGCCAGATCAATTGTGGGTTTTTCTTTTTCTTGTCTTTTCTTTTTGTTTCGGTCTGTTTGTTTTTGTGTGTTTTTTTGTTTGCCGGTTCGCTGCCCGGCTTTTCTGCGGCAGCTTGCCGGCCTCTTAAAGCGCACCCGCACCCCGGTCAACTGTTCCCGCCCGCTCTTTGTCGAGCGGTGCGGGAGACCGGGGCCGGTGCGTGGTCCTGGCCGTTTACACGGTCGTGACGCTCTCCCCCGAGAGATTTACTGGCAGGCTTCGCAGTCCGGGTCGTCCAGGGAGCAGGCCTGGGGAACCGGGGCCGCGCTTGGCTGCTGCGGTGCTGCGGCCGCGGCGCCGTTGCTGCCGTGGGCGCTGACTGCGTTCAGTGTGCCGCTGTTGACGGTGGATTTCTCCGTGCTGGTGGCGGCCAGGGCGCGCAGGTAGTAGGTGGTCTTGAGACCGCGATACCAGGCCATGCGGTAGGTCAGGTCGAGCTTGCGACCATCGGCACCGGCGATGTACAGGTTCAGCGACTGCGCCTGGTCGATCCACTTCTGGCGACGGCTGGCGGCGTCCACGATCCAGCGCGGTTCCACTTCGAAGGCGGTGGCGTATTTGGCTTTGAGGTCTGCCGGTACGCGGTCGATCTTCTGTACGGAACCTTCGTAGTACTTCAGGTCGTTGACCATGACCTTGTCCCACAGGCCGCGCGCTTTCAGGTCGTGGACCAGGTAGGGGTTGACCACGGTGAATTCGCCGGACAGGTTCGATTTCACGTACAGGTTCTGGTACGTGGGCTCGATGGACTGGGAAACCCCGGTGATATTGGCGATGGTCGCGGTGGGTGCGATCGCCATTACGTTGGAGTTGCGCATGCCCTGGGCTTTTACCTTGCTGCGCAGGCTGTCCCAGTCCAGCGTGCTGCTGGTGTCCTGTTCGATAAACTGCTCACCGCGCTGCTCCTGGAGGATCTGGATGGAATCCAGCGGCAGTATGCCCTTGCTCCACAGGGAGCCTTCGTAGGTCTGGTATTTGCCGCGCTCGAGCGCCAAGTCGCTGGAAGCGGAGATGGCTTCATAGCTGATGGCCTCCATGGAGGTATCGGCAAACTGCACCGCCTCGTCGCTGGCGTAGGAGATACCGGCCTTGTACAGCGCGTCCTGGAAGCCCATGAGGCCGAGGCCCACCGGGCGGTGACGCATGTTGGACTGGCGCGCGGTTTCCACGGAGTAGTAGTTGATGTCGATGACGTTATCGAGCATGCGTACCGCGGTCTTCACGGTCTGGGCCAGCTTGGCCTGGTCCAGCTTGCCGTCTTCACCAATGTGCTGCGCCAGGTTGACGGAGCCCAGGTTGCACACCGCGATTTCTTCGTTGGCCTTGGTGTTCAGGGTGATCTCGGTGCACAGGTTGGAGCTGTGTACCACGCCGGCGTGCTGCTGCGGGCTGCGCAGGTTGCAGCTGTCCTTGAAGGTGATCCAGGGGTGGCCGGTTTCGAACAGCATCCCCAGCATCTTGCGCCACAGGTCCAGTGCGCGGACTTTCTTGTGCAGCTTCAGCTTGCCTTCGGCGGCCAGCTTTTCGTAGTGCTCGTAGCGCTCTTCAAAGGCGCTGCCGAACAGGTCGTGCAGATCCGGGCAGTTGGCCGGGGAGAACAGGGTCCACTCCTTGTCCTCGAAGACGCGCTTCATAAACAGGTCCGGCACCCAGTTGGCGGTGTTCATATCGTGGGTGCGGCGGCGGTCGTCACCGGTGTTCTTGCGCAGCTCGAGAAATTCCTCGATGTCCAGGTGCCAGGTTTCCAGGTAGGCGCAGACCGCGCCCTTGCGCTTGCCGCCCTGGTTGACCGCCACGGCGGTATCGTTGGCCACTTTGAGGAACGGTACAACGCCCTGGGATTTGCCGTTGGTGCCCTTGATGTAGGAGCCCAGCGAGCGCACCGGGGTCCAGTCGTTACCCAGGCCGCCGGCCCACTTGGACAGCATGGCGTTGTCCTGGATGGCGCCATAGATGCCGTGCAGGTCGTCCGGCACCGTGGTCAGGTAGCAGGAGGACAGCTGCGGGCGCAGGGTGCCGGCGTTGAACAGGGTCGGCGTGGAGCTCATGTAGTCGAAGGAGCTCAGCAGGTTGTAGAACTCGATCGCGCGCTCGTTTTTGTTGGCTTCGTTGTTGGCGAGACCCATGGCGACACGCATGAAGAAGATCTGCGGCAGTTCGAAACGGATGTCGTTGCTGTGCAGGAAGTAGCGGTCGTACAGGGTCTGCAGGCCCAGATAGGTGAACTGGTGATCGCGCTCGCCCTTGATGGCCGCGCCCAGTTTTTCCAGATCGAAGGTGGCCAGCGCCGGGTCCAGCAGCTCCAGCTCGATACCCTTTTGCACATAGGCGGGCAGGGCGGTGGCGTACAGTTCGGCCATCTCGTGGGCGGTGGCGCGCTCGGCGACGCCGAGAAAGCGCAGCGCTTCGGAGCGCAGCTTGTCCAGCAGCAGGCTGGCGGTGGCATAGGTGTAGTTGGGTTCCTGCTCGACCATGGTGCGCGCGGTGATCACCAGCGCGGTGTTGATGTCGTTTTCGGAAACGCCGTCGTAGAGGTTCTTCAGGGCTTCGCTGAGGATGGCTTCGCCGTTGACATCCTTCAGGCCCTCGCAGGCTTCGGTGATGATGGTGCGCAGGCGCTCCATGTCCAGCGGGATCATGGTGCCGTCTTCCTGCTTCACGCGGATGCTCGGATGGGCCTCGGCGGGGTCGGCAGAAGCGGCTTTGCTCTGCTCCTTCTGGGCGCGCAGGCGCGCGTGCTCTTCGCGGTAGAGTACGTAGTCGCGGGCGACCTTGTGCTCACCGGAACGCATCAGCGCCAGTTCCACCTGGTCTTGAATTTCCTCGATGTGGATGGTGCCGCCGGAGGGCATGCGGCGGTGGAAGGTGGCGGAGATCTGCTCCACCAGATCCTGAACCAGGTCGTGAATGCGGCTGGAGGCCGCGGCGGTGCCGCCCTCTACAGCCAGAAACGCCTTGGTGACAGCGACGGAGATCTTGCTGTCGGTGTAGGGCACCACGGTGCCATTGCGCTTGATAACGCGAATCTGACCCGGCGCGGTGGCGGTCAGTGTGGTGTTATCGGCCTGTTCCCTGGTGGTGCCCTGTTTTTCGGTAGGCACGGACTGAGAGCGCCCTGTCTCTGTGTGCATGAAGATCTCCGCAAGAAAAGATGTATACAGTTTGTTGTTCCGCTGCTGCCCTGTGGACAGCACCCCCGCGAACGGCGGCCCTGTGGGTTGCGGCACGGATCCTTCGTGGTGCCGGTGGCGCCACGGCGGTGCCGGGAGCCACTGGTTGACAGGCCGCCTGATGGACGGATTTTCCCGAAGGTGTACCGGCCCAATGCCTGCAGCGGAGCATCCTCTCCGCCGGGTTACCTCTGAAATCGAAATCGCTTGGAATACGCTGCGTCAGATTGTTGACGCCGACAGCCGGGTGAAATACCCGCGGCTTTGCCGTGTCTGCAGTGTGCCGAGTGCATTGTGCTGAGGCGGATTGGGTGCCACCTGACCTGGGGTGGTTTCCGGCCCGAAACCCAATATGTTGGGGTGTCTGCTCGACTGGGCAACAAGATAATGCGGTGAGGGGGCTAATTCAAGGCGAATAAGCATTTGGTTTTTTGTGGATAACTTGTGGGGATTTGGTGTGCGTCAGTAGTCACTCGGGCGCGAGCGCCCGTCACTACTGGGGGTGGTTGAATTGTGTACAGCTCGGAGTGGGCGGCGTGAAAGTTAAGAATATTTTTTAATAGCTGGGGCTTTTTAAATTAACCAGAGCAATAACCATTTTGTACTGTGCGGTCATTGTGGGAATTCGCGCCAGAGTGCGCCAAGAATGCAAAGCGGGGACAAAACGAAGAGCGGCACACAGCCAGAGGCATAACAAAGTGAAAGGCAAAATACGCGCTGCCGGTTTTTGAGCAGCGCGCACTTTAACGGGCGGGCGCTAATCTCAGTGGCTGTTTTCGTGCAGGAATTCCATCAGTGCCTTCTGCGCGTGCAGACGGTTTTCCGCCTCATCCCAGACCACGGAAATGCGCTCGTCTTCCAGCAGGTCACCGCTGACTTCCTCGCCGCGGTGGGCCGGCAGGCAGTGCATGAATACGGCGCGGTCGTTGGCGTGGCTCATCAGCTCGTGATCCACCAGGAAGCCCTCGAATGCCTTCAGGCGCATGGCCTGCTCGGTCTCCTGGCCCATGGAGGCCCAGACATCCGTTGCCACCCAGTCGGCGCCGCGCACGGCCTCCACCGGGTTGCGCACGACGGTGACGCGGTCGCCGGCGGCGGCCAGTACGGCTTCGTCCGGCTCGTAACCTTCCGGGCAGGCGATGCGCAGCTCGAAGTCGCACAGGCGCGCGGCGTTGATATAGGAGTTGCACATGTTGTTGCCGTCACCCACCCAGGCGACGACTTTGCCGGCGGGGCTGCCGCGGTGCTCGACGTAGGTCTGGATATCTGCCAGCAGCTGGCAGGGGTGGAAACTGTCGGACAGGGCGTTGATCACCGGTACCCGCGAGTGGGCGGCGAAGCGCTCCAGCACGTTGTGGCCAAAGGTGCGGATCATCACCAGATCCACCATGCGCGAGATGACGCGGGCGCTGTCCTCAATGGGCTCGCCGCGGCCCAGCTGGGTGTCCCGGGGCGACAGGAACAGGGCGCTGCCGCCCATCTGCGCCATGCCCGCCTCGAAGGAGACCCGGGTGCGGGTGGAGGATTTCTCGAAGATCATCCCCAGCACCTTGTCGCGGAACGGCTCGGTGGCGATGCCCTGGTTGCGCAGGGCTTTGAGTTCAATGGCACGTTCGATGATGCTGTGCAGCTCTTCCCTGGACAGGTCCATCAGGCTGAGAAAGTGTCTTATGGCCATGGTGTTTCCCCTTGATTCAGGCCGTTTCCCGGGCAAATTGTTTGATCAGTGTGGAGACGGTACCGACGATCTCGTCGCATTCCTGGTCGGAGAGAGTCAGCGGCGGCAGCAGGCGCACCACATTGCCGGCAGTGACGTTGATCAGCAGGCCCTGCGCGCGGGCCATCTCCACCAATGCAGCGCAGGGGCGATCGAGTTCGATGCCGAGCAGCAGGCCGAGGCCGCGAATCTCGGTCACCGCGGCGCAGTCGCCCAGTGCCTCGCGTAACTGTATCAGCAGTTGCCGGCCCAGTATGCCCGCGCGCTCGATCAATTGCTCGCCAGCCAGGGTTTCCAGCACCGCAAGGCCGGCGCGGCAGGCCAGGGGATTGCCGCCGAAGGTGGAGCCGTGGGCGCCGGGGCCAAACAGTTGCGCGGCCTTGCCGCGGGCCAGACAGGCGCCGATGGGGACGCCGTTGCCGAGTCCTTTGGCGGTAGTGACCACATCCGGCAGCAGGCCGTCGCTATGCTGATAGGCGAACAGTTTGCCGCTGCGGCCGTTGGCGGTCTGGATTTCATCCAGCATCAGCAGCCAGTCGCGGCTGTCGCAGATTGCCCGCAGGCGCGGGAGATAGTCGGCGTCGGGGACCCGGATACCGCCCTCGCCCTGCACCGGCTCCACCAGGATGGCGACGATGTCATCGTGGGCGTCGGCCATTTTCTCCACCGCGGCCACATCGTTGAAGGGCACCCGCAGGAAGCCCTCGGTCAGCGGCGCGAAGCCCTCCTGGGCTTTTTTATTGCCGGTGGCCGTCAGGGTGGCCAGGGTGCGGCCGTGGAAGGCGCCTTCCATGACCAGAATCTTGGGGACCGCGAGGCCGCGCTCGTTGCCGAGCTTGCGCGCCAGTTTGATGGCGGCCTCGTTGGCCTCGGCGCCGGAGTTGGAAAAGAACACATTGTCCATGCCCGACAACGAGACCAGCTGCTGCGCCAGTTGCTCCTGGGCCGGGATGTTGTAGAGATTGGAGACGTGCAGCAGGGTGCCCGCCTGTTCGCACAGTGCGGCGGTCACCGCCGGGTGGCAGTGGCCGAGCCCGCATACGGCGATGCCGGAGAGCGCGTCCAGATATCGGCGGCCGCCATCGTCCCACACATAGCTGCCTTCACCGCGGACAAGGGTAAGGGTCCGCTCTCCATAGTTTTGCATCAGGGCGGGCGTTGCCACTGTACGTCTCCTTCTTATGATCTGAACAGGTCTTTAATTAACCGAAAGGACATGAATAGTATTGCCGCAGAAAATGCGGAATTTGTGTTTCCGGCCAGCATTTTCCCCGGGGGCGGGCAATACTAGCACAAGGCGGATTTCAGGCCAGCGGTTACTGTGGATTGCCGCTGCGTTTTCGTACCCGGCGATACAGTAGGGTACAATGCCGCCCGCGCGCCGCTGCCCAGCGCTGGTGCCGCACCCAACAGCATCAACGGTCTCATTTACCCCGAGGTTAGTCTTCCCTATGGATACACTGGAAAACATCAAGCAGCAGATCGCCGACAACGCCATCCTGCTCTATATGAAGGGCAGCCCCAACGCGCCGCAGTGCGGATTTTCCATGCGCGCTTCCCAGGCACTGATGGCCTGCGGCAAGCGTTTCGCTTACGTGGATATCCTGGCCAACCCGGAAATCCGCGCGGAGCTTCCCAAGTACGCCAACTGGCCGACCTTCCCGCAGCTATGGGTAAAAGGCGAGCTGATCGGTGGTTGTGACATCATTATGGAAATGTATGAGAACGGCGAGCTGAAGCCGCTGGTGGAAGAAGCCGCCGCCGAGAGCGAGGGCGAAGGAGAGTAAGAGGGAGAATACAGGCCGTCTGCCGCTCTCCTAAATATTAAAGTCTCCTAAATAAAAGTCTCCTGAATAAAAAAACCGCGGCATTACCGCGGTTTTTTTTGGGCCGCTCCCGCCGCTGGCGGCTCCGGCTAGCAGCAAAAGACTCACTCTTCGGAGGCTTTTGCCATCTGCGTCTGCAGGTAGTTCTGCAGACCGACCTTGTCGATCAGGCTCAGCTGGGTTTCCAGCCAGTCCACGTGTTCCTCTTCGGATTCGAGGATTTTCTCCAGCAATTCGCGACTGCCGTAATCGCGCACAGATTCACAGTAGGCGATGCCGTCGCGCAAATCGGGGATGGCCTTTAGTTCCAGTTTCAGGTCGCACTCGAGCATTTCCTGGGTGTTCTCACCGATATAGAGTTTGCCCAGGTGCTGCAGGTTGGGGATGCCCTCGAGGAACAGGATACGCTCGACAAGCCAGTCGGCGTGCTTCATTTCATCGATGGACTCCTCGTATTCCTTATCCGCCAGTTCCTTCAGGCCCCAGTCCTTGAACATGCGTGAGTGCAGGAAATACTGGTTGATGGCCACCAGCTCGTTGCCCAGTGCTTTGTTCAGATGTTCGATGACTTTGGGATCGCCTTTCATAGCCGTTGCTCCTTTGGCCCCGGGAGAAGATGCGGGTTCGCAGTCATTTCTCCGGAATTTTTTCTTTGTTGCTGTTTTGAGGGGTGTTCTCAGGGATTGCGCTCAACTGGTCCGCAAATAATAGGGCCGGCTTCGCTATATCGGTCGAGTTTGCGGTGACGCCCGGGGCGTGTCAAGCGCGGCTAAAAATAATACTGGCGCGTTGAACACACAGTTTTTTCAGGGATTTCTCCGGTAAAAGCAACGAGAACGATTGCTGTTTAGATTGGTTCAATGTGCGGGTGAGCTATAAGCATAACTGGCTCAGCGAAGGCTGATGGTGGGCGAGGATCTGGCGGGTGCCGGCAATCATTTCTTCTGCCGCGGTGCGATCGAAGCGGTCCTCCATGCAGGTGGCGATGTCCTCCGCCAGCCGGTCGAGATAGGCATTAAACGCGAGAACATCATTTTTGCGGGTGCAGATCTGGGCCAGCTCGGCCAGGCACTTCAGCAGGTGGCGCATGACCACGCCACTTTCGCGGCCATACTCGCGGATTTCGTCAAAGGCGGCACTGAGCAGGTCGCCGAAGCCAAGCACGGAGGTAACGAGGCGCAATTCACCTTTTTCATCGTGAAAGCAGTTTGTCAGTTGCGGCCGCTGCAACACTTTGCCGATACCATCCACCAGGCGATCGATGCAGGTGTAGGCGGTAAACGGATCGTTGATGCCCGGCGAGAGTGCGCGAACTGCGATCTGTGCCAGCTGGTGGACAGAAAACACCACATCCTGCTCTGCGGTGGGCTGCGGTCCCAGGCTGATAGCGTTATTGATGGCCTTGCTGATTTCCTCGCTGTCCAGTTGTCTTGGTGGCTGGTAAATACGCGCGAGCCGCGACCAGTGATTGATGAAGCAGCCCGGATGCCTGTCCATCCGGATACAACAGTTGTGTTTCTCGGCCCAGCTCAACAGCGCCGCCTTGTCTATTGCCAGCAGATATCCGCTTTTGCGGGTAAAAACGCTGAGGAAGTTCTCGCCCAGCTGTAATTTTTCCGGCGGATAACTTTGCACACGTTGGTCGCACTTGCGTTCACTGGGGTAAAGCTTATCAATTGCAGTGCTGAACTCCCTGTTGATATGGAAGGTGACACTGTCCACTTGGATGGACAGGGCCACGTTGTGGATGAAATAGACCAGGACCCCGATGCTGAGCACCGAGAGTACAACTGCGGTATGAGCGGCGAGGTCGTGGCTGCTGCCCTCGTCCTCGACGGCGTTGATGCCGCGCAGAACCATCAGTGCATAGATAAAGGTGGCGACGAAAACCCCGAGTGCGGCCTGGGTGCCGCGGTCGCGCATGAAGTTGCGCACCAGGCGCGGGCCGAACTGGTTGGATGCCAGGGTCAGCGCTACCACGGTAATGGAGAATACGATGCCGGCCACGGAGATGGTGGAGGCGGCGATCGTGGTCAGCAGGGAGCGGGCGCTATCGGGGTCACGCAGGCCCATCCAGCCAAGGCCGGGTAGATCGCTGAGAGTCGTGGTTTCGTCGAGCATAAGCATCAGTTGTGCCAATCCCATGGCAGCAGCCATCATCACTGCGGGAATCACCCAAAAGCTGCTGCGCATGCGCTCGCCAATCAGAATCAGCCGCTGGTGCATGAAAGCCCTCGTGATTTGCTGCGGCGTGAAGGGGCTTCACGTCGTGTCGGCCCATGGTTCAGGGCATAAAGATAGGTTAGTGGGGCACGGTTTGCGTGAGGGGGCTTTGTGGGTGTATCGCCGGGAGGAAATACTGGTGTGACGCTGGCAGGGGGGGGGCATGCGCCGTGGGAAGCGGCGCAGGGAGCCGGGGCAGCGGGGTGGATGCCCTTAGCCTGTATCAGGAGGCGGAATAGAACAGACCGCTGTTGGCGGTGGCCATCACGCCGGCGCCCATGGTCTCGTCGATAATCTCCTGTGTCAGCTCGGCACAGCGGCCACACTGGGAGGAGACGCCCAGCTGGCGGCGCAGGGCGCGCACGGAAGTGTTGCCATCATAGACGGCCTCTTTGATCTGACGGTCGGTAATGCCTTTGCAGATACAGACGTACATCTTCTCGCTCAACCTTGGCGCGCAGTGGCCCAAATAAGTAACTTGGGGAGATCGTATTGAAATTGAGAATGATTGTCAACAAGATTCCCGGTGATCAATAAATAGTCTAGCTTGCAGGTTGGTGGCTTGCAGGTCAGCTCTGCCGTTCGGGGCTCTGCTGTTCGCCATGACTGGATGCTGGGCCAAGCCGGAAGCTGGCGGGCATGGGGCATGGGGCATGGGGCATGGGGTATGGGGCCTAGTGGCGCAGTGAGCGGAGTGCGGGGAAGAGGCGTAGCGGGCCCCATTCGCAGCGGCGGACCTTGCGGACTATCTGCGAGGGGCGTGTCTGCAGTGCGTCTGGTTCAGGGCGAGGAGCTCTTGGGGTTCGGCCGAGGGTCCCTGCGAGCCATGGGGCACTGCTATCGAGCTGATATAAAAATTTAATGGGACTGGCCAAAGTGCCTGTGTATCATAGCGGCCCATTATTGCACCTGTTTTGGCCGTAGCGGCCGGTCCAAGTCGCTGTCGCTATGGTTTCTGTTTGACCAACCCATCATTTGGAACGAGGAGGTTCTCATGGCAGTTCTGGTAGGCAAGCCTGCACCGGATTTCACCGCTGCTGCGGTACTGGGCAACGGCGAGATCGTTGACAACTACAACCTGAAAGAAGCCACCGAGGGCAAGAAAGCGGTTGTTTTCTTCTACCCGCTGGACTTCACCTTTGTGTGCCCGTCCGAGCTGATCGCCTTTGACCACCGCTTTGAAGAGTTCAAGAAGCGCGGTGTTGAGGTGATCGGTGTTTCCATCGACTCCCAGTTCTCCCACAACGCCTGGCGTAACACCCCGGTGAACGAGGGTGGCATTGGCCCGGTTAAGTACACCCTGGTTGCCGACGTGAAGCATGAAATCTGCCAGGCCTACGACGTTGAGTCCGAGGGTGGTGTCGCTTTCCGTGGTTCTTTCCTGATCGACGAGGAAGGCACTGTTCGCCACCAGGTCGTCAACGACCTGCCGCTGGGCCGCAACGTAGACGAAATGCTGCGCATGGTTGATGCCCTGGCGTTCCACCAGGAGCACGGTGAAGTTTGCCCGGCCGGCTGGCAGGAAGGCGACAAGGGTATGAACGCATCTCCGGAAGGCGTTGCTGCGTACCTGAGCGAGAATTCCGACAAGCTGTAAGCTGAATGCGGTCCCGGGATTGCCGGGGCTGCAGCAGGTGGCGGGGGTTTCGGCCTCCGCTTCAGCAGAAACCGCCGCGAGGCGGTTTTTTTGTGCCCGCTGCCGGGTGTTCGGTGACTGGTCGTGCGGTCAGGCATGCGCCGTGCGCTGGCATGATTTTGCACTTACAATGATTCTCGGTGACGCTGCGGGCTGCGGGAGAATTTTTCGGCGGCCTGCTAGTCTTAGTACAACACAATGTGTTGCCGCGGCGGCGCGAAGTACGGCATGAAGAAACTACCTTTCCTCACCATGATCGCGACCGGACGCCTGACAGGCGCCCGCTACTGGACCCTTTTGCTGGCATTTTTCTGTGTCTGCGCGCCCGTGCGCGCCGCGGATGTGCAGTCGAAAGCCAAGCAGTTCGATCGCTATTTCCGCCAGCTGCTGAAGGAAAAGGAAATTCCCGGCGGCGCCTATGTGATCGTGGACGGCGATAAAGTGGTGGCGATGGACACCTATGGGGTCCGGGTGCGCGGCAAAAGAGGCAGGGTGGACACCCATACGGTTTTCCGGCTGGCCTCGGTGTCGAAGACTTTCGCCGGCAGTATGGCGGCGGTGCTTGCCCATGAGGAAAAGTTCGACTGGCGGGATCGGGTGGTCAATTTCGTCCCCGAGCTGCGCTTCAAGACCCGCTCCCTGTCCAGGGAGCTCAAGATCGAGCACCTGCTCAGTCACTCCTCCGGCCTGACGCCGAATGCCTACGACAATTATCTCGAGGATGACAAACCCCTCAGCAAGATCCTGCCCAAGTTCGCCAATATCGACCCCCGCTGCAAGCCCGGCAAATGCTACGGCTACCAGAATGTGCTGTTCAGCCTGATCGAGGATGTGATCCTGCAGACCACCGGCGTGAGCTATGAGCGCCAGCTGGAGAGGCGCTTCTTCACTCCGCTCAAAATGAAGGATGCTTCGGTGGGCTGGGAGCGATTTATGGCGTCTGACAACCGGGCGGCCCCGCATGTGCAGACCGGCCGCGGCTGGCGGGCGGTGAAGGTGGAGCGCGAGTACTATTTCGCGGCTCCCGCTGCCGGCGTCAACGCCAGTATTTCCGATATGGCCCAGTGGCTGAAGGCGCAGATGGGCTACTACCCCAAGGTGCTCTCGCCGGAGGTGATCCAGGACATCACCACCGAGCGGGTGGAGACCCGGCGCCATATGCGTCACCGGATCTGGCGCGATCATCTGTCCCACGCCGGTTACGGCCTGGGCTGGCGCCTGTACACCATGGGTGATGACCGCATCATCTATCACGGAGGCTGGGTGGCGGGCTTCCGCGCCGCGGTGGCCTATTCCGAGAAGCAGAAAATCGGGATCGCCATCCTCATGAACGCCGAGTCCCGCGCCATCGCCGACCTCACCGCCAACTTCGTGATCGATATCACCGGTAACGGTGAACTGGTCAGGGCCATGGTCAATCACTAGGCCGCCACCTGCGATAGGCGGCGGGTAGGGATAACCGAGAGCGCCAGAGCCGCATACCGGCTACCGCCTGCTTCCGATCTGAGCAGCCTTGCGTGCGGCTCCGCTATTCAATCGGCTCAGCGGGCATCGGCGAGGCAGCTTTGTCGGGTCCCGGTTGCCGCCGCTTCTGCCTCTTCGCTCCCTAACCCTTTTATCCGCTTCTGTCACCCAGTCCCTTCACGCTCACCCAGTTTCTTCGCACCCACCCAGCCCCTTCGCACTCACCTGGCCCCTTCACAGTGCCCGCCACTGGCCAGGCTGCCCTTGAAACCCAGCCGGAGGCCCCTATATCTGCACCCTGTTCCGAATAGAAGTGTACGGGGAGACCAATTTATGACTGTTGAGGCCCATAAAGAGCGCCACGGTTTCCAGACGGAAGCCAAGCAACTGCTGCACCTGATGATCCACTCGCTCTACTCCAACAAGGAGATCTTCCTGCGCGAGCTGGTATCCAATGCCTCCGATGCCGCCGACAAGCTGCGTTTCGAGGCC
Source organism: Microbulbifer aestuariivivens (assembly GCF_039545115.1). Taxonomy (NCBI): domain Bacteria; kingdom Pseudomonadati; phylum Pseudomonadota; class Gammaproteobacteria; order Cellvibrionales; family Microbulbiferaceae; genus Microbulbifer; species Microbulbifer aestuariivivens. The sequence continues at coordinate 43,383 of NZ_BAABRT010000002.1, forward strand.
CTCTCCAAGCCCGAGCTGCTGGAAGAGGCCCCCGATCTGCGCATCCGCATCGAGTTCGACAAGGACGCCGGCACCATCACCATCACCGATAACGGTATCGGTATGAGCCGCGATGAGGTGATCGAGAACCTGGGCACTATCGCCCGTTCTGGCACCGCCGCTTTTATGCAGAATCTGACCGGTGACCAGAAGAAAGACGCGCACCTGATCGGTCAGTTCGGGGTGGGTTTCTATTCGGCCTTTATCGTCGCCGACCGGGTCGAGGTGTTTACCCGCCGCGCCGGCGCCGAGGCGGACCAGGGAGTGCACTGGGAGTGCAGCGGCGAGGCCGAGTACACCGTGGAAAATGTCGAAGTGCCGCAGCGCGGTACCCGTGTTGTGTTGCACCTCAAAGAAGATGGCAAGGAATTTGCCGATGGCTGGCGCCTGCGCTCCATCATCAAGAAGTATTCGGACCATATCGCCATTCCGGTGGAGATGCTGAAAGAGAAAGCACCCGCCGCGGAAGGGGAAGAGGGGCAGGAGGAGGCGCCGGAGTTCGAGGCGGTCAACGCTGCCCAGGCCCTGTGGACCCGCTCCCGCAGTGACATCAAGCCCGAGGAGTACAGGGAGTTCTACAAGCATATTGCCCACGACTTCGAAGATCCCCTCACCTGGAGCCACAACCGCGTGGAGGGCAAGCTGGATTACACCAGCCTGCTGTATATCCCCGCGCGCCCCCCATTTGACCTGTACCAGCGCGATGCGGCCCGCGGCCTGAAGCTGTATGTGCAGCGCACTTTCATCATGGACGACGCCGAGCAGTTCCTGCCGCTGTATCTGCGTTTTGTTAAGGGCGTGCTCGACTCCAACGATCTGCCCCTGAATGTCTCTCGCGAGATTCTACAGAAGGACCGCAATACCGACGCCATCAAGAGCGCGCTGACCAAGCGTATTCTGGATATGCTGGAGAAGCTGGCGAAAAAGGATGGCGAGAAGTACCAGAAGTTCTGGGACATGTTCGGCAGCGTGATGAAAGAGGGCCCGGCGGAGGACTTCGCCAATAAAGAGAAGATCGCCAAGCTGCTGCGCTTCTCCTCCACCCATACCGATGAGCCGAAGCAGGACCAGTCCCTCGAGGACTATGTGGGGCGGATGCAGGACGGGCAGAAGTACATTTACTACGTCTGCGCCGACAACTTCGCCACTGCCAAGTCGAGCCCGTATCTGGAGGTGTTCCGCAAGAAGGGTATCGAGGTGTTGCTGCTCACCGATCAGATCGATGAGTGGTTTGTGGGCCATATGCACGACTTCGACGGCAAGCCGTTCCAGGACGTGGCCAAGGGCGCGCTGGATCTGGGCGAGGCCGAGAGCGAGGAAGACAAGGCCGAGCGCGAGAAGGCTGAAGAGCAGGCCGGCGCGCTGGTAGAGCGGGTCAAGGAAGTGCTGAAGAGTCGCGTCGAAGATGTGCGCGCTACCACTCGCCTGGTGGACTCCCCCGCCTGTCTGGTGGTCAGCGAGCAGGATATGGGCCCGCAGATGCGCCGCATCCTCGAGCAGGCCGGGCAGGCGCTGCCGGAAGCCAAGCCCATCTTCGAGCTGAACCCGTCACACCCGCTGGTGCAGCGACTGGATCAGGAGCAGGATGAGGACCGCTTTGCGGACCTCACCAATATCCTGATGGATCAGGCCAATCTGGCCGCGGGCAACCAGTTGGCAGACCCGGCGGATTATGTCCGGCGTCTCAATACGCTGCTGCTGGAGCTGAACAGCTGAGTGCGGTGAAAGCACAGAGGGCGGCCCAGGCCGCCCTTTTTATTGCCATTGCTTTTATGCTAACGGTAGGTCAAAAAACGCTTGCCTGGCCTGTAGCTGTTTGTCGCCAAGCGGGTTAAAAGCCTGGCGGGTGCCCGCTGAGTGCTTACTAAGTGCTCACTATAGTCCCCGGTGCTCACTATAGTCCCCGCCGTTGCTCGCAAAACAACCGAAGTCCGCACTTTTTTCGCTCGTTCATTGGGCTGCGGGATCGCGGCCTCTATAATCGGCCAAGCAACGACTGAATAACATCCACTGACCCCGAGCTTTTATGACACAGACGGAAGCCTCATCGCCTCTCTCGATTGCCGTATTGGGCGGCGGTAGTTTTGGTACCGCGATTGCCAACATTATCGCCGGCAATGGACACGATACCCGCCAGTGGATGCGTGACCCGGAAAAGGCCGCCAGTTGCCGCAAGCTCCGGGAGAATACGTTTTATCTGCCCGGGGTGGTTCTGCACCCGCTGCTGAATATCACCTACGACCTGGAAGAGGCGGTCACGGGCTGCGACATAGTGTTTGTGTCCATCCCCAGTAAATCCTTCCGCCAGGTGGTGCGGGCGGTTGCCCCGCTGCTGTCCCCCGGCACCATGCTGATCTCCACCACCAAGGGCATAGAGCACGACAGTTTCCACCTGATGAGCGATATCCTCCGCGAGGAGACTCAGGGGATGCGCGTGGGGGTGCTGAGTGGCCCGAATTTTGCGAAAGAAATTGTCGAAGGCCATTACACCGCAACCGTGATCGCCAGTGAGGACGAAGCACTGTGCAAAACCATCCAGAGCGTATTGCACTCCGAGACATTCCGCGTGTATTCGAGCAGCGATGTCTTCGGTGTGGAGCTGGCCGGCGCGTTGAAGAATATCTATGCCATTGTCACCGGCATGGCGAAGGCGCTGGGGCGTGGTGGTAACACCACCAGCCTGCTGATCACCCGCGCGCTGGCGGAGATGATGCGTTTCGCCGAGGCGATGGGGGCTGACCCCATGACGTTTATCGGCCTTGCCGGCGTGGGGGATTTGATCCTGACCTGTTCGTCCGACCTGAGCCGCAACTATCGGGTTGGCTACCTGGTGGGCAAGGGCATGCCGCTGGAGCAGGCGGTCGCGGAAATCGGCCAGGTTGCCGAGGGGGTGAATACGGTCCGGCTGATCAAGGCCAAGGCGGATGAGCTGGGGGTTTATATGCCCTTGGTTTCGGCAATTCACGCCATATTATTTGAAGAGCGCCCCATTCCCGAGGTGATCAGGGATCTGATGTCGGGTGCGCAAACGTTCGACGTGGCCTATTCGGCCAAGCCTTAATGGGGAATACACATGGATAACGAAGAACTCAAGAAAAACATCGCCTCTGGCAGCCAGTGGATGCGACTGCTGTACATGGTGCTGTTTTTCTTTTTGCTGGAAATCGCCGGCCTGGTGTTGCTGGCGGTGGTGCTGCTGCAGTTCCTGTTCGCCCTTTTCACCGGCAGTGCAAATGATAACCTGCGCCGGCTCGGCGACCAGCTCGCCTCCTATGTTTACCAGGCCCTGCAGTTTTTGATCTACAACTCCGAAGAGAAACCCTTCCCTTTTTCCGAGTGGCCGGAGTCTGAGGTTGAGGATCTTCACGGCTACGAAAGCGCCGAGGAAGTGCAGGGTGAGGTTATCGTGGCGGCGGACGACAAGGCCGTCGAAGGGCTGGATAGTGGCAGTGCCCAAGGCGATAGCACCCAAAGCGATAGCTCCCAAGGCGACAAAGCCGACGCCGGCACCGAGGTCGCGGTAAAAGATGCGGTAAAAGACGCGGCAAAGGATGCGGATAAAGGCACGGTAAAAGACGAAAAGGATAGCGGCGATAGCGAGGCCGATAACGAGACCAAGCCCGAGGCCAAGTCTGATGCCGAGGCGAAGCCCGAATCCAAGCCCGCAGCCGAGACCAAGCCGGCGGCCAAAAAAGTCACCAGAAAGGTGACCAAGAAAGCCCCCAAAAAGGATGACACTGACAGCGACAGCAATAACAGCTGACAGTTAACGGGAGGCGATGTTGAAATTATTCATTTTGCGTCACGGCGAAGCCGAGCCGCTGGTCTGTGACGACGCCTCCCGCGAGCTGACCGAGCGCGGGCGCGAGCAGGTGGCGGCGGTCTGCCGCGCCCGCGCTGCGGAACTGTCCGAAGTGCGCACCATCTGGGCGAGTCCCTTTGTGCGCACCCAGCAAACCGCCGCGATTGTCGCGCGGCACTTGGGTCTTCCCGTCACGACCGAAACACTGCTGCTTGGGGATACGCCAGCGTCGGCGGTGCTGCAAGCGCTGGCGACAGCCGATGGTTTCCCAATCCTGCTGGTGAGCCACCAGCCGCTGGTGGGCAGTCTGGTGAACGGGCTGTGTGGCAGCGGCAACCAGCACCCGATGGGCACATCGTCACTGGCCTGCCTGAGCGCCGAGGTCTGGGCGAACAACTGCGCCGAGCTGGCGTGGCTGCAGCACAAGCTTTGATCGCGCCAGCCCCCAGGCCTTTTTCCCTGCCGCGATAAAACACCACTGCTGAGCTATGCGGTCATTGTCTCTGGCCCGTGGCGTCTTCAGCATGGTGGTTCCACACTGCAAGCAGTTTTGCCATGTCTGAGATATTCCGGGAAATCACCCTAGAGTTTGACGGTCGCACCATCGCCGCGCGGCGCTATGGCTCTGAGCGGGGCCAGCCGGTGCTGGCGCTCCACGGCTGGCTGGACAACTGCGCCAGCTTTGCCCCCCTGGCGCCTTTGCTGGATGGCCTCGACCTCGTGACCGTGGATATGGCGGGACACGGGCGCAGCTATCACCGCTCCGTTGATGCCAACTACAACATCTGGGAAGAGGTGGAAGATGTTATCGGTATTACCCATGCGCTGGGGTGGCGTCGTTTCTCCCTGTTGGCCCACTCCCGCGGCGCGGTTGCGGCCATGCTCACTGCCGGAGCCTTTCCCGACCGTATCAGCCGTCTGGCCCTGATCGACGGCCTGGTGCCGCCACCGGCCACGGCGGAAGAGGCGCCGGAGAATCTGGCGCGAGCCATCGCCCAGCGCGCCCGTTACGGTCACCGCAAGCCACGGGAGTTTGCCTCTTTTGAAGAGGCGGTGGAGGCGCGTAAAAACGGCATGTTCAGCCTGTCTGATGGCGCTGCGCGGCTCTTGGTGCAGCGCGGTACCCGCGATGTCGGCCAGCACCTTACCTGGAGCAGCGATCCCCGCCTGATGGCCACTTCCACGCTCAAGCTCACCGCGGCCCAGGTGCGCGCTTTTCTGGACCGGGTCACCATGCCGGTGCGGCTGGTGCTGGCGGAAGAGGGCATACCGGATATGATTCAGCGGATGCGGCCCCTGCTGGCCGGGCGGGAGAATTTCGAGGTGCGGGAAATGCACGGCGGGCACCACCTGCATATGGAGGAGGGCGCTGTTGCCATCGCGCAGTGGTTCGGGCCGTTTCTACGTGCGCAGGCACCCGAACTGGCCTAGGCCCGCCTAGAACGGCAGCCGTTTTGAATAGCAGCTCGGGTCCACCTCGCGCACCTCAACCGTGACAGCGGGAACACCCTCGGCGAACTGGCACAGGGTATTGAAGACGGTGGCACTCAGGGATTCCCGTTCGCGGTCGCTGCGCCCCTCAAACAGACGCACCTCCGCGTGCAGAAAGCTGCCGCCCTTGTCTCCGGCAACGAAGTGACGATAGGGAGTGGCGCGGGTTTTGATCGTGTGGGGGGCGAAAAGCCCGGAGCTTTGCATGGCTTGCTGGGCCGCGCTGACCAGCGCGGGGATGGAAATCGATTCCTCGAGCTTCTCTGCGTATTCGATCACCAGGTGGGGCATGGTCTTCACTCCTTCCTTGAGGGCGGCCAATAGGGGCTAACAGGGGCCGAGAGGGGGCGCGGCACATCCTGTGCCGCCGTCTGCAAGCTTAGACCTCAGCGGATCAGCGAGAGGAACTCGGTGCGGGTGGCCTGCTGATCGCGGAAAGAGCCCAGCATGGCGGAGGTTTTCATCACCGAGTTCTGCTTCTCAACGCCACGCATCATCATGCACATGTGCTTGGCCTCGATAATCACGCCGACACCGGCGGCGCCGGTAACGCGCTCGATCGTCTCGGCAACCTGAACGGTCAGCTGCTCCTGGATCTGCAGCCGGCGGGCGAACATATCCACGATGCGGGCGATCTTGGACAGCCCCAGCACTTTGCCGTTGGGAATATAGGCCACGTGCGCCTTGCCGATAAACGGCAGCAGGTGGTGTTCGCACAGGGAGTAGAGTTCGATGTCCTTGACCAGTACCATCTCGCTGCAGTCGGACGGGAACAGCGCATTGTTGACCACGCTCTCCACGGTCTGCTCATAGCCCTTGGTGAGGTAGGCCATGGCCTTGGCGGCGCGGCTGGGGGTGTCTTGCAGCCCCGGGCGTTGCAGATCCTCGCCGATTGCTTCAATAATTTGTGCGTACTGTTCTTTCATCTGGTCCTGCTTTCCACTGTCTCGGCCCGAGGGGCGGGTGCGCTACCCTAAGCGTTTGTCACTTGTGAGTAAAGATCCGGCAGCGCGGCGCCGGATCTTCAGGACCGTTTTACTCTGCGCCACGGTCAGCGGATCACGCGCCGTGGCGCCTACCGGGGGTGAACCCCCGTACTCTTGAAGGATAGAGTCAATGACCGATTTACCAGAAACGGCACCGGGTTGCCCAGACGACCTGAGTGATCTCTGCACCCTGTTGGATTTTGTACGCTGGGGCGCCAGCCGTTTCAATCAGGCCGGACTCTGGTTTGGCCATGGCACCGATAACGCCTGGGATGAATCCCTGTTGCTGGTCATGCACAGCCTGCATCTGCCCATGGACAGCAAGCCCGAGGTGCTCGGCGCCCGCCTGACCATGAGTGAGCGCCGGCAAGTGATGGCGATTCTGAAACGGCGGCTTGAGGAGCGGCTTCCCGCCGCTTACCTGACCCATGAGGCCCACTTCTGCGACATGACTTTCTATGTTGACAGTCGTGTGCTGGTGCCGCGCTCGCCGATTGCGGAGCTGATCCGCCAGGACTTCCAGCCGTGGCTGCCCGTCGAGCCGCTGGCGATCCTCGACCTGTGTTGCGGCAGTGGCTGTATCGGCATCGCCTGCGCCGAGGCCTTTCCGCAGGCGCGGGTGGACTTGAGCGATATTTCCCCGGGAGCGATGGAAGTGGCGCAGATCAACATCAACCGCCACCAGCTGAACGAGCGTGTGCGGGCGGTGCAGTCCGATATGTTCTCGGCGCTGGAGGGCTGCAGCTACGAGCTGATCGTCTGTAATCCGCCCTATGTGGATGCCCGCGATCTGGCCGAGATGCCGGCGGAATACCGGGCGGAGCCGGAGATCGCCCTGGGGTCCGGCGACGACGGGCTCGATTTCACCCGCCAGCTGCTGCGTGAGGCGGCCAATCACCTGCAGCCTGAAGGCATTCTCGTCTGTGAGGTGGGCAACAGCTGGGAGGCGCTGGAAGCAGCCTTCCCGGAAGTGCCCTTCCTGTGGCCGGAGTTTGCGGACGGCGGTCACGGGGTTTTCGTCATCAGCCGCGAGGAGCTGCTCGCCTACCAAGGCTACTTCACTGGGGAGTAATTTCTCTCCTGGTCGGGGGGCGTGGCGCAGTGTTCTTGCTTTTTCGCCCGGGCGCAGCCGCGCCGGCGGTGAATCCTCTATAATGCGCCGCTTTCGACGATAAAAATCCAGCAGGCGGAGATACTCGCATATGTCGGGCAACACCTTTGGCAAGCTTTTCTGTGTCACCACGTTTGGCGAGAGCCATGGCCCAGCGCTGGGCTGCATCGTCGACGGCTGTCCGCCCGGACTGGAGATCTCCGCTGAGGATCTGCAGCGGGATCTGGACCGTCGCAAGCCGGGAACATCGCGCTACACCACCCAGCGCCGCGAGGCCGATGAGGTGAAGATCCTGTCCGGCGTCTTCGAGGGCAAAACCACCGGTACTCCCATCGGCCTGCTGATTGAAAACACCGACCAGCGCTCCAAGGATTACTCCAATATCGCCGAGCAGGTGCGTCCGGCTCATGCCGACTACACCTACTGGCAGAAATACGGCGTGCGCGATTATCGCGGCGGCGGTCGTTCATCGGCCCGCGAGACGGCGATGCGGGTTGCCGCGGGCGCGATCGCCAAGAAGTGGCTGCGCGAGCACCTGGGCATTGAGGTGCGCGGTTATCTCTCGCAACTCGGCCCGATCAAAGCGGAAAAACTGGATTGGGAGCAGGTGGAGCAGAACCCCTTCTTCTGTCCCGATGTGGACAAGGTGCCGGAGATGGAAGCCTATATGCAGGCGCTGATTAAAGAGGGTGACTCCATCGGCGCGCGCATCTCCGTGCATGCCAGCGGGGTGCCGGCGGGGCTGGGCGAGCCGATTTTTGACCGCCTGGATGCGGACCTGGCCCATGCGCTGATGAGTATCAACGCCGTGAAGGGTGTGGAGATCGGCGCCGGTTTTGACTGCGTGGAGCAAAAAGGCACCGAGCACCGGGACGAGATTACCCCGGCGGGCTTCCTCTCCAATCACGCCGGTGGCGTGCTGGGCGGGATTTCCAGCGGTCAGGAGCTGATCGCCCATATCGCCCTGAAACCCACTTCCAGTCTGCGTATTCCCGGCCGGAGCATCGATACCCACGGCAACCCCATCGAGGTGGTGACCACGGGGCGCCACGATCCCTGCGTCGGTATCCGCGCGACACCCATCGCCGAGGCGATGATGGCGCTGGTGCTGATGGATCATGTGTTGCGCCAGCGGGCGCAGAACGGCGATGTGAAGCCCGGGGTGGTGACGGTCGGCACCTGATTGCCGTAGCTTCTTTTACCTCGTCTTGGCCCGGCTCGTCCTGCGCCGGTTAGTTTTGGCTGACAGTTGGGGGCAGGGTGGACATCGATGTCCGACGGCAATCCCCGAATATGATGCGCAAACGGCAAGAATGACAATCAGTCTAAAAAGAAAGGCGGCCAATGGCCGCCTTTCCTGTCTGTACCTTGAGCGATTGATGGCTTACAGGTGCAGGTTGAGGCCGATGTAGGGGCCTTTGATTTCGAGGTCGCTCTGCAGCTCATCCAGCTCCTGCAGGTCCAGGGTCATGGCGCGGTAGCCGGCTTCAATGGCGAAGTCGAGTGCCGGAACGAAGTCCCAGCGTACCTTCGCGGTGAAGTCGGTGATGGTGTCACCCTTGTAACCGGTGCCATTGCCCTGAGCGATTACCGACCAGCCGGTGAAGGGCAGGTCAAAGCGGGCCATGCCGTAGACCATGGGCAGATAGCCGTTCAGCTCGATGGTTTCCGTTTGCAGCTCGCCGGAGAGATTCAGTTCGCCGGCATACTGGCGTGCGGTCAGGCCAATATCCAGGTTGACCCAGTTGTCGAGAATTTCGTAGTAGAAGGTGGCATCGGTGTGGGTCAGGTCCAGGTCAGCGGTAACTACGGTGGCGTCTGGGAAGGTTATGTCGCCGAAGGTTACGTCCTCGCCCAGCTCCGTTGCGCCATCGGTCTTGATGTCGCTGCGGGCAAGCATGATGTTGGGTACCAGCGGAATCGGGTGTTCCAGAGCGACTTGCAGAAAGGTGATGTTGTCTTCCGATGGCTCAAACGCTTCGATATCGAAGCCGTCTTTGCCGATACCGCCGGTGTAGGAGGGCATCCAAACGCCAGCGCTGGCGTCAAGACCGAGAATGGTGTCCGCTTGGGCGGCGCCGCTGGCGAGTGCGACCGCGAGGGCCAGGGTTATTTTTTTCATAATTCTCACTCCGTTTCAGGTTTGGCCGTTTTTTGTTGTAGTGGCGCGACATTTTACTCATGTTTTTACGTTGGCGGGATAAATAGCGCGTCAATTCGATAATTTTTGTGATCAGGTAGTGGTTTTGATGGGCTGCTGGTGGCGCGCCGTATCCAGCAGCATCTGCTGCAGGGCGCTGGCGGCGTTGCTCAGGGTGCGTGCGCGGTGGTTGATCACTCCCAGGTTGCGCACCACGTTCAGCTGTGTCACCGGCAATTCCGCCAGGGATTCGTCCACCAGTGTGCGCGGCAGTACGCTCCATCCCAGCCCCACGCCAGCCATCATTTTGATGGTCTCGAGAAAGTTGGTGGCCAGTTTGGCGCTGAGCTTGAGCCCCTGGGCATCGAACTCGCGCTTGATCAACCGGCCGGTATAGGTGTTGAGATCCGGCAGAATGGCCGGGTAGTGGGCCAGGTCCGGCAGGTCCACCGTCTCCATCTGCGCCAGCGGGTGGTCGGGTGCCGCCACCACCACACAGGGGTCCGGCCAGATCACCTGCGCTTCCAGGTTCGGGTATTCCTTCAGTGCCAGGGTAACCACGGCCAGTTCATACTCCCCCGCCATCAGCGCCTCGTAGGCCTGCTCCGAGTCGACGAAATCGATATCCAGCGCCACCTCCGGATAGCGGTTGCTGTAATCCTTGAGCACCGGCGGCAGGTGGTGCAGTCCCACGTGGTGGCTGGTGGCGATGCGCAGGCTACCGCTTACGTCGCTGCCGAGGCTGCGCAGTTCTCGCTCTGCGTCGCTGATTTCATTGAGGATATGTCGGGCTCGGGGCAGCAGGGCGCGGCCGGCATCGGTGAGCTGCAGTTTGCGGCCGATGCGGTCGAACAGCGGCGTGCTGAGCTGCTGTTCCAGCGCCGCGAGACGCTTGCTGACCGCGGGCTGGGTCAGGTGCAGGTGTTCCGCCGCCTCGGAAACCGAGCCCTGTTCGGCAATACTGAGAAAGGCCTTCAGCCACTGGATTTCCATAGGGTGTATTCCTGTATTGTCCTGTATTGAAGGGCGGCCGCTGCGCGGTCTGCAGGCAATTGGCGCCAGACAATCTATTCCTCTGCGGACTGCTCTTTATAATAAATATAAATTGATGTTATTCAATCCCTGCCGGTACACTGCCCGCATCCAAAAAAGAGGAGAAACGGCCATGGCCGGGCAGACGCTCTACGACAAACTCTGGCAGGACCACCTGGTTAAAAGCCGTGAAGACGGCACTGCACTGATTTATATCGATCGACACCTGATTCATGAGGTGACCTCCCCGCAGGCGTTCGAAGGTCTGCGCCTTGCCGGGCGCAAGCTGTGGCGCAAAGAGTCGATCGTGGCCACACCGGACCACAATGTGCCCTCTGAGGCCGCCGAGCGCGCTGGTGGCGTTGCCGGTATCCAGGATGAGGTCTCCCGTATTCAGGTGCAGACTCTGGACGAGAACTGCCGCGATTTCGACGTGATCCAGTTCGGCATCAATGAGCCGGGTCAGGGCATTGTGCACGTGATTGGTCCCGAGACCGGCGCCACCTTGCCGGGTATGACCGTCGTCTGTGGCGATTCTCATACCTCCACCCACGGCGCGCTGGGCGCGTTGGCCCACGGTATCGGCACCTCTGAAGTCGAGCACGTGATGGCCACCCAGTGCCTGATCCAGAAGAAAATGAAGAGCATGCTGGTGCGTGTTGACGGAGAACTGGGTGCGGGTGTTACCGCCAAGGACGTGGTGCTGGCCATCATCGGCAAGATCGGCACCGCCGGCGGTACCGGTTACGCCATCGAATTTGGCGGTTCAGCGATTCGCAGCCTGTCCATGGAAGGCCGTATGACCGTGTGTAACATGGCCATCGAGGCGGGTGCCCGCGCCGGTATGGTGGCGGTGGATCAGGTGACCCTCGACTATGTGAAGGGCAAGCCCTATGCGCCCAAGGGTGCCAAGTGGGACAAGGCGGTCGAGGCCTGGAGCCGCTTGCACTCCGATGACGACGCCGTGTTTGATGCGGTGGTCGAGCTGCGGGCCGAGGAGATCGAGCCGCAGGTGAGCTGGGGGACCTCCCCGGAAATGGTTGCGCCGATCAGCGCCAATGTGCCGGACCCGGCGGCGGAAACCGATCCGACCAGGCGCGCCGGTTTCCAGCGCGCGCTGGAATACATGGGGCTTGAGGCTGGCCAGAAGATTACCGATATCAAGGTGGATCGCGTCTTTATCGGCTCCTGCACCAACTCGCGGATCGAGGATCTGCGCGCCGCCGCCGCGGTTGCCAAGGGGCGGAAAAAGGCCCAGAACGTCAAGCAGGTATTGATCGTGCCCGGTTCCCAGTCTGTGAAGTCGCTGGCGGAACAAGAGGGGCTGGACAAGATCTTTATCGACGCCGGCTTCGAGTGGCGCGAGCCGTCCTGCTCCATGTGTCTGGCGATGAACGCGGACAAGCTCGGTGCCGGAGAGCACAGCGCCTCCACATCCAACCGCAACTTTGAAGGCCGCCAGGGCTATGGTGGCCGCACACATCTGGTGAGCCCGAGCATGGCGGCTGCCGCCGCTATTGCCGGCCACTTTGTGGATGTGCGGGAGTTGCAACAGGATTCAGCCCCGGTCGCAGAGGAGATTCAATCGTGAAGGCTTTTACCCAACACAAGGGTCTGGCGGCGCCCATGGACCGCGCCAATGTGGACACGGACCTGATTATTCCCAAGCAGTTTCTGAAGTCGATCAAGCGCTCCGGATTCGGCCCCAACCTGTTCGATGAACTGCGCTATCTGGACGAGGGGCTGCCCGGCGCCGACTGCTCAAACCGGCCGCTGAACCCGGAGTTTCCGCTGAATTTCCCCCGCTACCAGGGTGCGTCTATCCTGCTGGCGCGGAAAAATTTCGGCTGTGGTTCCAGTCGTGAGCACGCCCCCTGGGCGCTGGAAGACTTTGGTTTCCGTGCGATCATCGCCCCCAGCTTTGCCGATATTTTCTTTAATAACAGCTTCAAAAATGGCCTGCTGCCGATCGCCCTTGGCGAGGAAGTGGTGGATCAGCTGTTTGAGGAAATGTACGCGCAGGAGGGCTACCAGCTGACCATCGACCTGGAAAAACAGCAGATCATCAAGCCGAACGGTGCAACCATCGATTTCGAAGTGGATGCCTTCCGCAAGCACTGCCTGCTGAACGGTCTCGATGATATCGGTCTGACACTGGAAGACGCCGACGATATTCGCGCGTACGAAGAGAAACGTCGTGAGCAGGCGCCGTGGCTGTTTGACGCAGTGAAGTGATTTTTTCAGTCAGCGGCTCCGGTGACAAACCGGTCGCTCGGGACCGCTGGCGAAGTGACTTCGCTGGATACTCCATATACGCCTTCCCGGGTGTTGTGCACCGCCTTCAGGGCGGTGCCGGCCCGAAAAAGGCGGCGGGTCATTGCGGTCCGCCTCTTAATAAGCCCACGTTTTAAGCCCGTATTTCTAACAAGAGATGTGCTTTAAGCTAGGCGACTTTCAATTAGCCAGCTTTGAATTAGCCGGTTTTGAATTGCCCCGTTTTGAAATAAGCGGCCTTGAAACTGTACTGAATTTACATACGCAGGCGCTGATGCTGGTGGCCCATAACCGTCGGGCTGCCGGACTGTCGGCGAGAGGGACCTCGCTCACAAGTTTGCAGGGATTATGCAGGGATATGGTTGCGGTGTGCCCTGTTCCAGGTCGCCGGCAGCAGTGCCGTCAGTGGAGCCAAGTGAAAAGCAGCTCCCAATAAGGAAAGAATATGAGTAAGAAAATCATGATCTTGCCGGGCGACGGTATCGGCCCGGAAATCGTTGAGCAGGCGGTAGCCGTTTTGGAAACCGTCGACAGGAAATTCAATCTCGGCCTGCGCTTCGAGCAGGGGCTGATTGGTGGGGCTTCCATCGATACGCATGGTGAACCGCTCACCGATGCCCAGCTGCAGGCGGCGAGCGCCTGCGACGCTGTACTGCTGGGCGCAGTCGGAGGCCCCAAGTGGGACAAACTGGAGCGTGACATCCGCCCGGAGCGGGGGCTGCTGAAGATCCGCAGCAAGCTGGGTCTGTACGCCAACCTGCGCCCGGCAATCCTCTATCCGCAGCTGGCCGAGGCATCGTCCCTGAAGCCGGAGGTGGTTTCCGGTCTCGATATTCTCATCGTGCGCGAGCTGACCGGTGGTATCTACTTTGGCGAGCCACGCGGTATTCGCACACTGGAAAACGGCGAGCGGCAGGGCTTCAATACCTACGTTTACAGCGAGTCTGAGATTGAGCGCATTGCCCGCACGGCCTTCGAGGCGGCGCGCAAGCGCAATGGCAGACTATGCTCAGTGGACAAAGCCAATGTGCTGGAAGTGACCGTGCTGTGGCGCGAGGTGCTCGATCGTCTGGCCCCGGAGTACCCGGACGTGGAGCTGTCCCACATGTATGTGGACAACGCGGCCATGCAGCTGGTGCGCGCGCCCAAGCAGTTCGACGTACTGGTGACCGGCAATATGTTCGGCGATATCCTCTCCGATGCGGCCGCCATGCTCACCGGCTCCATCGGTATGCTGCCGTCCGCTTCCATGAATGAGAGCGGTTTCGGCCTGTACGAGCCCTGTCACGGCTCTGCGCCGGATATTGCCGGGCAGGGGGTGGCCAATCCGCTGGCCACTATTTTGTCTGCGGCCATGATGCTGCGTTACTCACTGGATATGGGCGAGGCGGCTTCCGCGATCGAAAGCGCCGTCAGCCAGGTTCTCGATGAAGGACTGCGCACCGCCGACATCGTCACCGATGGTGCCAAAAAAGTCTCCACGGCGGAGATGGGCGCAGCAGTGGTGGCCGCCTTCTGATATTCCCGTTTCTTCTTTCAGCGCTCGACACATACGCGGTCCGGTCAGTCCGGGCGCAAACGAATACAGAATGAACAGGATACTGTGATGAACAAGGTAGGATTTATTGGATGGCGTGGCATGGTCGGCTCGGTGCTGATGGAGCGCATGCTCGCCGAGGGCGATTTTGCCCATATCGCCGAACCGGTTTTCTTCTCCACTTCCAACGCCGGTGGCAAGGCGCCGGATATTGGTCGCGAGGTTGCGCCCCTGGGCGACGCCTATGACCTGGAGGCCCTCGCCGGGCTGGATGCCATCGTCAGCTGTCAGGGTGGCGATTACACCAGTGAGGTTTTCGCCAAGCTGCGGGAGAAAGGCTGGCAGGGTTACTGGATCGACGCGGCCTCGAGCCTGCGTATGGATGACGATGCGATCATCGTGTTGGACCCGGTCAACCGCGATGTGATCGACAAGGGCATCGATAGCGGTGTGAAGAACTTTATCGGTGGCAACTGTACCGTGAGCCTGATGCTGATGGCCCTTGGCGGCCTGTACAAGGCCGGGTTGGTGGAGTGGATCTCGGCGATGACCTATCAGGCCGCCAGTGGCGCCGGTGCCAAGAATATGCGTGAACTGATCTCGCAGATGGGTGCCATCCGCGATGGCGTCGCCGATGAGCTGGCCAACCCGGCGTCCGCTATCCTCGACATCGATCGCAAGGTGGCGGAGAAGATGCGCTCCAGCGATTTCCCCACGTCGGAATTTGGCGCGCCGCTGGCGGGCAGCCTGCTGCCCTGGATCGACAAGCAGATGGAGACCGGCCAGAGCCGCGAAGAGTGGAAGGCGCAGGTGGAGTCCAACAAGATTCTCGGCACTGACACGACGATTCCGGTGGATGGCACCTGTGTGCGGATCGGCGCCATGCGCTGCCACAGCCAGGCGTTTACCGTGAAGTTGAAGAAAGATGTACCCATGGATGAGATTGAGCGCTTGATCGAGAGTGCCAATGACTGGGTTTCCGTGGTGCCGAACGATCGCGATATCACCCTGGAAAAGCTCACGCCCACCGCCGTGACCGGCAAGCTGGATATTCCGGTAGGCCGCCTGCGCAAGCTGAGTATGGGGCCTGAATACCTGACCGCCTTTACGGTCGGTGACCAGCTCCTGTGGGGTGCCGCCGAGCCGCTGCGCCGGGTGTTGATGATTCTGCTGGGGAAACTCTGAGTCCCTGGGCCGCTGCCCCGCCGGGGGGCGGCCCGAATTCTCTTAGTTCCACTCGGCGCTCAGCGCCGCTGACCCGCTAAGTTGGGCCGCGGAAGCAAAAGTGGACCGCGCACTCGCCTGTGGTGATCGGCTTGCGGTGATCGGCCAGTATCGCCATATGGGCTGCGCCCGCCTGCCTGATCGCGCCCGTGCAGTGCCGGCTCCGAGCTTTCCCCGGTTCTCCCCGCTTTCTCTGTTTTGTTTGCTCCTCCCTTGGCGCTGAATGCCCGCAGGGGTCTTCTGTGGCTGTTCACAGAACAGGCGATCTGTATAATCGCCACGCTTTTCCATGCCTTAATTGATGAAGTGAAGATTTATGTCGGAAGTGAACCGCGAACTGGTCCTCATTGGCGTCGACAATGCCGCCTTCCCGCCTCTGCTGGAGGTGTTGGAGGAGCGTGAAACCCTCGCCCCGAACCAGTTGCGGCTCCTCGATGAAGAGGAAACCGAGGTGGACCCGCAGGTCTTTGCCAACCGCAGTATTGCGGTGGAGTCCCTGGAGAAGTTTCGCTTCGCACCAGAGCAGGTAGTGGTACTGCTGAAAAGCGGTAGCGCGGCGCAGGCCGCTCTCGCTGCGGCGGAAGCCGCCGGGGCCTGGGTAGTCGATGCGGCGGATAATACCCGCGGCGACGAGTCGGTGATTCTCGTACACCCACTGCTGAATGCGGCGGAAATCGCTAAAGCCGAGCGGCGGGTGCTGGCGCTCCCTGGCACCGGTGCTGCAATGGTGGCGGAGGCGCTGCTGCCGCTGCAAGATCAGCTGCAGGCTGTGGAGGTGGTTCTCAACCAGCCGGTATCGGCACTGGGTAAATCCGCCGTGGATGCCATGGCGGCCCAGACCGCACGTATGTTCAATGGTCAGGAGGCAGAGATTGACCCGGCCGTAGGTCACCGCCTGGCGTTCAATCACCTCAGCTCTGCCGAGGCACCGCTCGCCAGTGGCCACAATCTGGCTGAACTGGCAATGATTCATGACCTGCGCCGCCTGCTCGGTGAGCAGGTCGCGCTGGACGCCACCATCAATACCGCCTCGGTGTTTCACGGCCAGCTGGCCAATCTGCGGGTGGTGATGAAGGAAGAAACCGAGGCAGAGAGTGTGCGCGCCAGGCTGCGCAATGGCGCGCGGCTCAAGATGACGGAACGCCCGTCGGCGCAACAGGCGGTGGGTGGCGATGAAACCCTTGTCGGTCGACTGCGGCAGAGTCTGTTGAATCCGCGGCAGGTCAATTTTTGTGCAGCTTCGGATAATTTGCGCCGTGATCTGGCAATGAATTGTGCCCAGTTAGTGCACTTGTTGCTAAAAAACCACTGATAATTAATACTTAGCCGCCATAGTGAAGGTTTAACCTTAACTTTATCGGGTCTTGGGGTGGCGATTATTTAAACAGTTGTCGGTGGTATGTTTGGCGGCAACCGTTCCTTTGAACATTTACTGTACAGTGATGGGGCTTTCTGAAGGCGCGTCTTTTTCGGAAATTCCCGGTTGATTCTAACAATAAAGGGAATCAGATATGCGTGTGCGAAAGCTGGCACTTGCGGTGGGTCTGGTCAGCGCACTGGGTGGCAACGCGGCTCTGGCGCTCGGCTTGGGCGAAGCCAAGCTGAACTCGGTCCTCAACCAGCCACTCAATGCCGAGATCCGTCTGTTGCAGATCCGCGACCTTGGTGAGAACGAGATCAAGGTTCGCCTGGCCAGCCCTGAAGACTTCGAAAGAGCCGGTGTCGACCGTTCCTACCTGCTCACAGAGTTGCGCTTCGATGTGGATTACTCGGGTGCTGAACCGGTGATCCGTGTCAGCAGCCGCTCGCCGATTCGCGAACCCTTCCTGAACTTCCTGGTGGAAACCCGCTGGCCCAGTGGGCGACTGCTGCGGGAGTACACCCTGTTGATGGACCTGCCCGCCTTTTCTGAGACGGCTGCCAGCCAGCCTGTGAGAGCGGCCGAGCGCGAGCGCCAGCAGGTTCAGCGCCAGGCGCCAGCGGTGGCACCTCAGTCCGCCCTTGAGCCCGCGCCGCGTGCGGAAGCGGTGGCAGCACCGCAGCCGGAACCGCTTCAAGCACAGGAACAAGCCGAGTCCGCGCAGGCCGAGCCGGCGGCGGGGCCAGAAGCCGCTGTCGATGAACGGCCAACCAACCCCGCCCCCCGTCAGGAGCTGGCGGAAGAGGAACCGCTTGAGCTGCGCAGAGAATCAGCGGCCGCTGAGCAGAGCCAGGTTTACGGTCCGGTGTCCGCCAATGAGACCCTGTGGGAAATTGCACTGCGCAACCGCGATAATCGCGAGCTGTCGGTCCAGCAGACCATGCTGGCGATCCAGCGCCTGAATCCGGAAGCGTTTATCAACGGCAATATCAACCTGTTGAAGAAGGGTGCCGTGCTGCGGTTGCCGAACGTCGACCAGATGCGCGAGCTCACCCTGAGCGAAGCCATTTCCGAAGTGGCGGCCCAGAATGAAAGCTGGCGTGGGCGTATCAATGCGCCGGAAGCCACTGCTGCGCCTCTCGACGCCCGCGCGGTGTCTGAAGACAGCAGTAGTGGTGACTCCGTTGAGGGGCGTGTCAGTCTGGCCGCACCCGGTGACAACGAGGCCGTGTTGTCTGGCACTGGCAGCGGCGCTGATGAAAGCGAGGCTCTGTCCGGCGAGCTGACTGTGACGGAAGAGGAACTGGACAAGTCGCGCCTGGAGAGTGAGGAGCTGCGGGAGCGGATCTCCGAGCTCGATGAGCAGATCGATACCATGGAGCGCCTTGTCGAGGTGTCCAACGACGAGCTGCAGGCTGTGCAGGAGGCATCGAGCCGCGCGGAGCCGTCCGTGGACCCGCTGGCGGCTACCGAAGCTAGCGAGCGTGCACCTGAGTCTCAGGCCGACAGCGCCGAGCCGGAAGAGGTTGATGCCGCCGCCGACCAGCGCAACCGAGTGGTTGTGATGGCCGACAAGGAGCCGACACTGATCGAGCGGGCGCTGGACAACATCGTGCCCATCGGTATCGGTATTGGCGGCCTTTTGCTTGCCCTTGGCGGCCTCCTCGTTGTGCGTCGTCGCAAGGCGGCGGAAGAGGAAGAGGCGATCCGTCTGGTGGAAGCCGAAATGCTGGCCGAGCGCTCTCTGGGGGATGCCCCCGAGGGTTTCGAGACGGAAGACGCACTGAGTGACGAGGAGCTTCAGGATCACTTTGGAGAGGGTGATTTCGTCGAACTGGATGACGTGGGTACCGACGATCCTGTCTCCGAGGCGGAGATTCACCTGTCGCTGGGGCAGCACGCTGAGGCAGAGGCAAAACTGATTGCCGGCCTGGAGCAGTCCCCGCAGCATGTCGACGCGCGCCTGATGCTGCTGGAGGTCTATGCTCAGCAGCAGGACATCGGCAAGTTTGATGAGCACTATCGTCAGCTGCTGGCCGTGGATGATGGCCATGCGGCGGATCGCGCAGCGCGTCTGCGTGAAACGATTGCCGGCGCGGGTGAATTCGAGGCCCCGGCCTCCATGGGCTTCTCCGGCGGCTCTCTGCCCGATGACTCCCTGCCCGATGATTTCCTGTCCAGTGACTCTCTGTCGGGTGACTCTCTGTCCGGCGAGTCCCTGTCCGGGGATTCCCTGGAATCCGGGCAGCTGGATGATCTGGGCGGCTCTTTGGAAGACGATTTCTCCCTCGACCTGGATACCGATTTCAACCTTGATTCCGAGCTGAATGGCGATAGTGGTTTCGGTGAGCTGGGTGGTGGCATCGAGCAACCGATGGCTGATGGCCATGACGATGGCGATAGCGACAGCTTCAATATTGATGACCTGGTCTCCCCGGAGCTGGGGCTCGACAGCCTGGACCTGGAAGGTGACGGCAGTGCGGACAGCCTGGCTGGCAGTGAGCCCGCCGATGATTTCGGGGGGCTGGATCTCGACCTCGATTTTGATATCGACACCAACACTGCCGCTGGCGAGACAGGCATACCGACAGTGGAGGAGTCGCAATCACTGGAGGATGACGGTGGGCTCGATTTCGACCTGGATCTGAGTTCAGTCGCTGATACTGGCAGCGAGCTTGGGGCCTTGTCCGAGTCGGCAGCGGCAAGCACCGACAGCGGTTTTGACGAGGATGGGTTCGAGGATTTCGGTGACCTTGGTGGCGAGCTCGACTTGGAATCTGTGGACCTGGATTCCGTTGATCTCGGTTCCGCTGACCTTGATGCGGCCAGCCTGGACGAGATCAGTGTTGGCCAGAGCGCAACCCAGCCTTCTGCAAGTGGCGCACCTGCCGCTGCCGCCGGCAATGATACGGACTTCGAGGATCTCGGCTTTGACCTGGGCAGCGACCTGAACTCCGAATTGGACCTGCTCGAGGGCAGCGATGAAGTCGGGACCAAGCTTGAGCTGGCCCAGGCCTATATGGATATGGGTGACAGCGAGGGTGCCCGCGATATCCTCAACGAAGTGGTTGAGGAGGGGCAGGGCGAGCACCGCGATCGGGCCCGGGAAATGCTGGAGCGCATGGCGTAAGCGCTCTCGCGGTAATAAAAACCTCGCACCCTGTGCGGGGTTTTTTTATGTTTGTTGTTCAGGTGGACGAGGAGTAATTACGACCGATGCAGGGTGCATACCAGTACAAGCCCAATGGTGAGGTTCCGCCCGGTGAGTCGCTGCCTGCGGGGCTGCGGCGCGTGGCGCTGGGTGTTGAGTACTGCGGGGCCGGGCTGCACGGTTTTCAAAAGCAGAAAACCGCGGCGGATACGGTTCAGGCGTGGCTGGAAAAGGCCCTGTCCAATATCGCAGCAGAGCCGGTGACCCTGGTCTGCGCCGGGCGCACGGATGCCGGCGTGCACGCCACCAACCAGGTTGTGCATTTCGATACCCGGGCGCAGCGGCCGGAGCGGGCCTGGGTGCAGGGCGTCAATACCAAGCTGCCGGATGCAGTGCGCGTGCACTGGGCGCGGGAAGTGCCGGCGCAGTTTCACGCGCGTTTCTCGGCGTCTGCGCGCAGCTATCGCTATCTGATCCACAGCGCGCCGACCCGTTCCGCTCACTGCACTGCCGGTGTTACCTGGACCCAGCACCCGCTGGATCTGCAGGCCATGCGCGCCGGCGCGTCGCATCTGCTGGGGTGTCATGACTTCACCAGCTTCCGCGCCAGCCAGTGTCAGGCCAAAAGCCCGGTGCGCACGCTGACGCGCCTGGACATCGCGGTGGTGGGGCGACTGATTGTGCTGGAGGTCAGTGCCAATGCCTTTCTGCATCATATGGTGCGCAACATCACCGGCGCGCTGATGGCTGTGGGGCGGGGCGAGCGTTCCCCCGCTTGGATTGCCGAGGTGCTCGCCGCGCGCGATCGCACTGTTGCCGGGGTCACCGCGCCGCCTTACGGGCTCTATTTGGTGGATGTGCAGTATCCAGGCGAATTTGAGCTGCCGGAATCTGACCCGGGGCCACTGCTTGTGCCGTTGCCGCTGGGCGCTTTGCCGGTCTGACTCATTTCGTGCCCGGCGCCTATCTGCTAGTATCGCCTCTCCCCATTTTTCTGAACCACCGGTCGAGCGCGGATCCAGAAATGCGAGTAAAAATCTGCGGTATTACTAGTGCCCGGGATGCCGAAATGGCGGTGGACGCCGGTGCCGACGCACTGGGTCTGGTTTTTTATGCAAAGAGCCCCCGCGCGGTCGGGCCGGCACAGGCGCTGGAGATTGCCGGCAGCGTGTCGCCTTTCGTGCAATTGGTGGGGCTTTTCGTCAATGCGTCTGCGCGGGAAGTGATCGACACCCTGGCGCAGGTCCCCCTGAACCTGCTGCAGTTTCACGGCGATGAAACCGCAGCCTACTGCGAGCAGTTTCAGCGCCCGTATATCAAGGCGTTGCGGATGAAACCGGCAATGGATGTGGCAGCGGCCATGGCTGCCCATCCGCGTGCGCGTGGATTTCTGCTCGACGCCTATCGTCCCGGTGTGCCGGGCGGCACTGGCGAGCCCTTCGACTGGCAGCGGGTGCCCGGCAACAGTGGTCGACAGATTATTCTTGCCGGCGGTCTCTCTGCGCAAAATGTGGCTGAAGCGATTCGGGTGGCCCGCCCGCAGGCGGTGGATGTGAGCGGTGGCGTTGAGAAGGCGCCGGGCAGAAAGGATCCCGAGCGGGTGGTGGCCTTCGTGCGCGCCGCCAAGCAGTGGGAAGAATTTACGAGCACCGGCGCCGCTGACAGCGCCGGCGCAGGCAAGTGTGAAGGAGTAGAGAAGTGAGCGATCGCAAGCCGGTTGATTTTGCCGCATTCCCCGATAGCCGGGGGCACTTCGGTCCCTACGGCGGCCGTTTCGTATCCGAGACGTTGATCGATGCGCTGGATCATCTCCAGGAGATGTATTTCCGCCTGAAGGACGACCCGGAATTCCAGGCCGCTTTTGATTACGACCTGGCCCACTATGTGGGCAGGCCCTCACCGCTTTATCTCGCCGAGCGCCTGACCGAGCGCGCCGGTGGCGCGCGCATCTGGCTGAAGCGCGAGGACCTCAACCACACCGGCGCCCACAAGGTAAACAATACCGTCGGCCAGGCCCTGCTGGCGAAGCACAGCGGCAAGCGCCGCGTGATCGCGGAAACCGGCGCCGGCCAGCACGGCGTGGCCACTGCCACCGTGGCGGCGCGGCTGGGCCTGGAGTGCGCGGTGTATATGGGCGCGGAGGACGTCAAGCGCCAGTCGCCCAACGTCTATCGCATGAAGCTGCTGGGCGCCGAGGTGATCCCGGTTCAGTCCGGCTCCAAGACCCTTAAGGACGCCATGAATGAGGCCATGCGGGACTGGGTCACCAATGTGGACGACACTTTTTACATCATCGGCACCGTGGCCGGTCCGCACCCCTACCCGCAGCTGGTGCGGGACTTCAACTCCGTGATCGGCCGCGAGGCCCGCAGGCAGAGCCTGGAACAGTTCGGTCAGCTGCCGGATGCGCTGGTGGCCTGTGTTGGTGGCGGCTCAAATGCCATGGGCCTGTTCCACCCCTTCCTCGACGATGCGGATGTGAAAATGTACGGGGTCGAGGCCGGTGGGGACGGCATTGAGACGGGCCGCCACGCGGCGCCACTCAACGCCGGTATCCCGGGTGTGCTGCACGGCAACCGCACATACCTGATGGAGGACGAGGACGGTCAGATCATCGAAACCCATTCCGTTTCCGCTGGTCTGGATTACCCGGGCGTTGGTCCCGAGCACGCCTGGCTGAAGGATATTGGCCGCGCCCAGTATGTGTCCGCCAACGACTCGGAAGCACTCGATGCATTCCGCACCCTCACCCGCAGTGAGGGCATTTTGCCGGCTCTGGAGTCGAGCCACGCGGTGGCCTACGCCCTCAAGCTGGCGGCGACCATGAAGCCGGAGCAGAACATCGTCGTCAACCTGTCCGGGCGCGGCGACAAGGATATCTTTACCGTAGCCGCCATCGACGGCATCGAGGTCTGAGGGGAACAGATTGAGCGAACAAGCAGAAAACCGTATTGACCGACGCTTCGCCAAGTTGCGCGGCGAGGGGCGCAAGGCGCTGGTCACTTATATCGTGGCCGGTGACGGCGGCATTGAAAACACAGTTCCGCTGATGCACCAGCTGGTGTCCTCCGGTTCCGACCTGATCGAGCTGGGGGTGCCATTTTCCGACCCCATGGCCGAGGGTCAGGTGATCCAGAAGGGCCACGAGCGCGCGCTGGCCCACAAGACCTCGCTGCGTCGCTGCCTGGAGCTGGTGGCGGAATTCCGTCGTGACGATAGCGAGACGCCGGTGATTCTGATGGGCTATGCCAACCCTATCGAGCGGATGGGTGGCGAGGCTTTCGCCGATGCGGCACAGGCTGCCGGAGTGGACGGTGCGCTGACCGTGGACCTGCCAGCCGAGGAGGCGGGCGAACTCAGCGGTCTGCTGGCCGAGCGCAACCTGCGCAATATCTTCCTGCTCACGCCCACCACCAGCGAAGAGCGGATTCGCGCGATTACCGAGCTCGCCAGTGGTTTTATCTATTACGTCTCCCTCAAGGGGGTTACCGGCGCCGGCAACCTGGACCCGGAATCCGTGCGGGAAAACCTGGAGCGCATTCGCAAGCACACCGAACTGCCGCTCTGTGTCGGCTTTGGCATTAAAGATGGCGCTTCAGCCCGTGCGGTGAGCGCCGCCGGCGACGGTGCCGTGGTGGGCAGTGTGCTGGTCTCTGCGGTTGGCGAAGCCAATGATGGCCTTGAGGCTAGAGATCGCGTGGCCGGACTGGTGGCCGAGATACGCGGTGCGCTGGATCGCTAGAGCAGTTTGCGACCTGCGGGTCGAGTTTGGCCAGAAAGCCAAAAATAGCGGCTGAACTGGCCAAGTGAAGCGCGTCGGTTAGTGTTTTAATTCTCCCCTTTGCCGCCATCCGCCGACAGGCGGGTATTTGGCTAATCGAAGATCGGGATTGGGTAACGACATGAGCTGGTTAGAAAAAATTGTTCCCGCAGTGATTCGCACCGAGCGTCGCCCAGGCGCCAGCAAGGTGCCGGAAGGTGTCTGGAAAAAGTGCGTCAAGTGTGACGCCATGCTCTATCGCCCGGAGCTGGAGCGCAACCTGGATGTCTGCCCGAAGTGTGGCCACCATATGCGTATCGGCGCCCGTCGGCGTCTGGACATCTTCCTCGATGAAGAGGGCCGCGAGGAGCTGGCTACCGACGTGGTGCCGGTGGACCGCCTCAAGTTCAAGGACGTCAAGAAATACAAGGACCGCCTCACCCAGGCCCAGAAGGCCACCGGCGAGAAAGACGCCCTGGTCGCCATGCGCGGTACCCTGCAGGGCCGGCCTGTGGTGGCGGTGGCTTTCGAATTCGCCTTCCACGGCGGCTCTATGGGCTATGTGGTCGGCGAGCGCTTCACGCGCGCCGCGCAACGCGCTCTGGAAGAGCGGATTCCTCTGGTCTGTTTCTCCGCGACCGGTGGCGCGCGCATGCAGGAAGCGCTGATCTCGCTGATGCAGATGGCCAAGACTTCCGCGGTGCTGGAAAAAATGAAAATGGCCGGGGTGCCCTATATCTCCGTGATGACAGACCCTGTCTATGGCGGTGTTTCCGCATCCCTGGCGCTGTTGGGTGACATCAACGCCGCCGAGCCCGGGGCGCGGGCGGGCTTTGCCGGCCCCAATATTATCGAGCAGACCATTCGCCAGAAGCTGCCCAAGGGCTTCCAGCGCAGCGAGTTTTTGCTGGAGCACGGCGCTATCGACATGATCATTTCCCGCACGGAGATGCGCGAGACACTGGCGCGGATACTCGGAAAATTGATGAACGACTGACAGGCTTTGCTCCGCTGTCCGGACCTGTAACGATGACCTGATGCCTCCTGTGGCGGAGGATAGGTGAGTGGATTGGCTTAGTGGGCTGGCTTAGCGGGTTGAGTGAGAGGTTTGAAGGCCTGGCGCCGAAACAAAAACCTGCGGCAATTCTGACGATAACGGGGCTCTTGAGCCCCGTTTTTTGTTGGGTGCTGTCGCCCGGCAGTGGCGGGCGCTATGAATCGCCGGCAGCCCTGGTATGCATGGATCACTGGTACTCGGCGTATACAAGATCGCTGGTACTCTGCGTATGCATGAATCGCTGGCGGCACTGGCGAACTCTCGGTTAGGCTTCCCCGGTTTTCTTATCTGCCTTCAGGGTTGTTTGTATGAGTGCACTGCAAAACTGGCTTGCGCGCCTGGAGCGCCTGCATCCGACGGAGATCGAGCTCGGTCTTGCCCGCGTGGCGGCGGTGGCGGACACTCTCGGCGTGCAGAAGCCGGCGCCGAGGGTGATCACGGTCGGCGGCACCAATGGCAAGGGCTCCTGTGTGGCGACCATGGAGGCACTGCTGCTGGCCGGTGACCACACCGTCGGTGCTTACAGTTCGCCGCATCTGTTGCGCTTCAACGAGCGCATACGCATCAACGGTGAAGAGGTGAGCGACGCCGCGCTGGTGGAGGCGCTTGAGGTCGTGGAAGCCGCCAGGGGCGCGACCAGCCTGACCTACTTTGAGTTCACCACACTCGCGGCGCTGTGGCTGTTCCAGCGTGCCGGCGTTGCCTTCGCGCTGCTGGAAGTCGGCCTCGGCGGTCGCCTCGACGCGGTCAATCTGGTGGACGCGGATCTCGCCGTGATCACCAGCGTGGCCATTGATCACGAGGCCTGGCTTGGCAGTGACCGGGAGGTGATCGGTCGTGAGAAGGCGGGCATTCTGCGCCCGGGCAGTCCCTTTGTCTGTGCCGATCCGGAGCCGCCGTTTTCCGTTGTGTCCGCAGCCGCCGGCCTGGCGGCGCAGTCGCGCTTTATCGGTCGGGACTTCACCCTGGAGGGCGATTGTTACCGCTGGGGTGGTTCGGGTGAATCCGCTGAATTGCTGGTGCGCTTGCCTCCGGTGAGCCTGCCAAAACCCAGCATCGCCGCGGCGATCACTGCCCTGAAAATACTCGACGCCCTCCCCGCGGGCGGACCCGAGGCCATTGTCAACGCGATCGCGGGGATACAGCTGCCTGGGCGCTGTCAGCAGGTGACCTGGCGCGGGCGCCAGCTGCTCATTGACGTGGGCCACAATCCCGCCGCCGCAGGCTATCTGGCGCGGTGGCTCAGCGATCACCCGCGCGCGGGCCGGACTGTTGCCTTGGTGGCGGCCATGGCTGACAAGGATCTGCTGGGGTTGTTGCGCCCCCTGGCGCAGCAGGTGAGCCACTGGCAGCCGGCGCAACTGCCCGGCAATGAGCGCGCAGCGACACCCTCGGCACTGCGCGCGGCGCTGCAGCAGGCGGGTGTGCCGTCGCTGTCCGTGGGGCAGGGCGATCCGGCGGTTGGGGATGCCCTGGAAACGCTGGTGGAGGGCATGCAGGCGGAGGACCGGTTGCTTGTCTTCGGTTCTTTCTTTACCGTTGCGGAAGTTTTACAGCGCGTGAGAGATGACCGCGATGGCGAGTCGGCATAATGATCTGAGCTCCACAGGGCGATTGAATGATGGCTTCAAGCAGCGCATCGTGGGGGCGCTGGTGCTGATTGCGCTGGGAGTGATCTTCCTGCCGAGCCTGTTTGATCGCGAAGGCGCGCGCTATATCGACATGACCAGCCAGATCCCGCCGGCGCCGGATATCCAGCCGATTGAAATTGCCGCACCCCAGCCTGTTGAGGGGATCGCCCCGGCGCCGGAAGCCGGGGCAATTTTCCAGCCGCAGCCGGTGTCCGAGCAGCAGCCGTCGGCGGCGCCAGCCCCGCAGGCCGTGGCTTCTGCGCCGACAACCACTCCTGCAACCGCAGCCTCTCCCCAATCCGCGCCGGCCGTAACGGAGTCGGTTCTGGATGAGCGCGGCCTGCCCCGGGCATGGGTGGTGCAGGTGGCCTCTTATCGCGAGCAGGCGCAGGCAGATGCCCTGCGTGATCGGCTGATGGACGCGGGCTACAAAGCCTATACGCGCTCCGCCAGTACCGCCAAAGGTGATTTTGTGCGGGTGTTCGTGGGCCCCAAGGTTGAGCGGGGGGATGCCGAGGCGGTCAAGCGCGAACTGGATCAGCTGCTTTCCGCCCAGACTCTGGTGATGCGCCTGAAATAAGGGTTGCGCACTGCCCGTCCGGATTCCGTGTTGACCACCAGTTCACAGCGGTGCCGCAGAGACCTCTGGTCAGGGGGCGCTACTCTGTTAGAATGCGCGCTCTTTGCGGCAGCCGCCAAGCGGCAGGTAAGGTGGAATGAACTGGGCTGACTGGACCATCCTGGCAATTGTGGCCATCTCGACCCTGATTGGCCTCAGTCGCGGCTTTGTGCGCGAAGTTCTGTCCATGCTGACCTGGGTTGCGGCCTTTATCGTGGCCACCATGTTCCGCGATGAACTGGCCCCGCTGCTGTCGAATCTTGTCCATACGCCGTCTCTTCAGACAATCGTCGCCTTCGCAATTCTGTTTATCTTCACCTTATTGGCGGGAGCCGGTCTCAATATGACCCTGTCGGCCTTTGTGGAAGCCACGGGTCTGTCCGGGACCGACCGTGTGCTGGGCATGGTGTTCGGTCTTATGCGCGGTGCCGTGGTGGTGATGGCGATTTTGATCCTGGCCCCGGCACTGGTGCCGGTGCAGGAGGATGGCTGGTGGCGGCAGTCGGTATTGATTCCCCATTTCCTCGAATTTGAGGATCATGCGCGAAGTCTTGCGGTGGTGGTCAAGGATCTGTTTGTGAAGAGCGCTTCCGGCTGAGCCGGGGCGGCAGAGGCATTCGTGGTGCTGCCGCCGGTTTATTGAAAGAATTTTTCCCGGGGTGTCCTGTACCCCGCTCGACCAGTAGGGCTGAAATTATGTGTGGTATTGTCGGTATCGTCGGTAAGAGTGACGTCAATCTGCAACTCTACGATGCGCTTACTCTGTTGCAGCATCGTGGGCAGGACGCCGCCGGCATCGTCACCTGCGACAGTGACCGTCTCAATCAGCAGAAAGCCAATGGCCTGGTGCGCGATGTGTTCCGCGCGCGCCACATGGAGCGCCTGAAGGGCAACTTCGGTATCGGTCATGTGCGCTACCCGACAGCGGGCAGCTCCGGTCCCGCCCTGGCGCAGCCGTTTTATGTCAACTCTCCCTACGGCATCGCCCTGGCCCACAACGGCAACCTCACCAATATGAAAGAGGTGGTCGACGAAATCTTCCAGCAGGACCTGCGGCATATCAACACCGACTCCGACTCCGAAGTGCTGTTGAATGTCTTTGCGCACGAGCTGCACAAACTGGGCAAACTGCAGCCGAAAGCCGAGGATATCTTTACGGCCATGCGTGAGGTGCACAAGCGCGTCCGCGGTGGCTACGCCTGTGTGGCCCTGATCGTGGGCTACGGTATCGTCGCCTTCCGCGATCCCAACGGCATCCGCCCGCTGGTTTACGGCAAGCGCGAGACGGAAAAGGGCACCGAGTATATGGTCGCCTCCGAATCGGTGGCCCTCGACGTGCAGGGCTATACCGTGGTCCGCGATGTGGGCCCCGGCGAGGCCATCTACATCGAACTCGACGGTACGGTGCACGCGCAGGATTGTGCGGAGAATGCCAGCCTGACCCCGTGTATTTTCGAGCACGTCTATTTTGCCCGCCCCGACTCCATCATGGATGGCGTATCGGTGCACAAGGCGCGCCTGCGCCAGGGGGAGCACCTGGCAAACAAAATCCTGCGCGAGCGCCCCGATCACGATATTGATGTGGTGATTCCCATCCCCGACTCCTCCCGTTCCGCCGGACAGATGGTGGCCCATGGCCTGGGGGTCAAGTTCCGCGATGGCCTGGTGAAGAACCGCTATATCGGCCGCACCTTTATCATGCCGGGCCAGAAGCAGCGCAAGAAGTCTGTGCGCCAGAAGCTCAATGCCATCGATCTCGAATTCCGCGGCAAGAATGTATTGCTGGTGGATGATTCCATCGTGCGCGGCACCACCTGTAAGCAGATCATCCAGATGGCCAGAGAGGCCGGTGCCAACAAGGTCTACTTCGCCTCCGCCGCGCCGCCGGTGAAATATCCGAATGTGTACGGTATCGATATGCCGTCCTCGGAAGAGCTGGTGGCCCATGGCCGCACCACCGAGGAGGTCTGCGAGGTGATCGGAGCCGACTGGCTGATCTATCAGGATCTGGAAGACCTGATCGAGAGCTCCGCCGAGGGCAACAGTGCGATCAAAAAATTCGATTGCTCCGTATTCAATGGTGACTATGTGACCGGCGACGTGAACGAGCAATACCTGCAGCAGCTGCACGCGGAGCGCAATGACGAGGCGAAAAAGGGCAGCGGCAACCACAGCCCGCTCTGATCGCGCTCAGCTGTTGCGCTGAGCAGAACTGCTGAGTTGCATTACTGAGTGCTGCCGATCTCGTCCCTTATGCCGCAAAGCCCGCGCGAACAGCGCGGGCTTTTTTGTTTTTGCGTTTTTCCTAACCAGTGGCGGGAGGCTTGGACAAACTCGTTTACAATCACGGTTTTTACAGTAGTCTGTAGTCAATAATAATCCGTGACGGTGCACGAATGTTTGAAGATGATGGTTACGCTCTGGAGACTCTGGCGGTGCGCGCCGGCCAGACCCGCTCCCATGAGGGCGAGCACTCGGAGGCACTCTACCTGACCTCCAGCTATGTATTTCCCTCCGCCGCCGAAGCGGCGGCGCGCTTTACCGGCGAGAGTCCGGGCAATGTTTACTCCCGCTATACCAATCCCACCGTGCGCACCTTCGAGGAGCGCATCGCCGCGCTGGAGCAGGGCGAGGCCGCCGTGGCGACTTCCAGTGGTATGGCCGCCATTTTGAGCCTGTGCATGGCCCTGCTGAAAACCGGCGACAAGGTCATTTGCTCCCGCAGTGTCTTCGGCACCACCACCGCACTGTTCACCCGTTATATGCAAAAATTCGGAGTGCAGGTGAGCTTTGTCGACCTGACCGATATGCAGGCCTGGCGGGATGCCCTGGATAGTGATACCAAACTGCTGTTTATGGAAACCCCCTCCAATCCCCTGTGCGAAGTGGCGGATATCGGCGCGCTGGCGGAACTGGCCCACAGTGTCGGCGCGCAGCTGGTGGTGGACAACTGTTTCTGCACCCCGGCCCTGCAGCGACCGCTGACGCTCGGTGCCGATATCGTGGTGCATTCTGCCACCAAATACCTGGACGGCCAGGGCCGCTGTGTGGGCGGCGTGGTGGTCGGCAGGAAAGCGGTGATGGATGAGGTGGTGATTTTCCTGCGCACCGCCGGCCCCAGCATGAGCCCGTTCAATGCCTGGGTCTTTCTCAAGGGGCTGGAAACCCTCAACCTGCGCATGCAGGCCCACTGCCGCAACGCGCTGGCGCTGGCCTGGTGGCTGGACGAGCAGCCGGCGGTGGAGAAGGTCTATTACACCGGCCTGCCCAAACACGCCGGCCACCGGCTGGCGGCCAGCCAGCAGTCCGCCTTTGGCGGTGTCCTCAGCTTTACCGTGCATGGCGGTCGCGAGGAGGCCTGGAAGGTCATCGATGCGTGCAGGATTTTTTCCGTGACCGCGAACCTGGGCGACGCCAAGAGCACTATCGTGCATCCGGCCACCACCACCCACGGTCGGCTCAGTGACGAGGATAAGGCCCGCGCCGGCATTACCGAAAACCTGATTCGCGTGTCGGTGGGGCTCGAGAATGTCGACGACCTGCAACGGGACCTGGCCCAGGGTCTGGCGCTGCTGCAGAAATAAGGTGGGATAGGCGCCGATTGTGCGGGGCCGGCCAGAGTTGCGGAGTCCGGCACCTATGATTACTGTTGGGGTGTCAGGCGCAGTTTTCCACCACTGGCCGCCGCCCCCGTGATAAATAACTGAGCAGTAATGGATTAGCCGTGCAAAAAATTATTTCCGCCATCGTCAACGATATTGGCAGGGTGCTTCTGGGCAAGGAGCATCAGGTAAAACTGGCGCTGGCGTGTCTGTTGTCCCGGGGTCATCTGCTGATCGAGGACTTGCCCGGTATGGGCAAAACCACCCTGGCCCATGCCCTGGCCCGGGTGCTCGGCCTTTCCTACAACCGGGTGCAGTTCACCAGTGACATGCTGCCGGCGGATATCCTCGGCGTGTCGATCTTTGAGCGCGACAGCGGCAGTTTCCGTTTCCACGAGGGGCCGGTGTTCAGTCAGCTGCTGCTGGCGGATGAGATTAACCGCTCATCGCCCAAGACCCAGAGCGCGCTGCTGGAGGCCATGGAGGAGCGCCAGGTCAGCATCGACGGGGAAACCCGGCCGCTGCCGGAGCCCTTCTTTGTAATCGCCACCCAGAACCCCCTGCATCAGTCCGGCACCTTCGCGCTGCCGGAGTCCCAGCTGGACCGCTTCCTGATGCGGATCAGCCTCGGCTACCCCACACGGGAGGCCGAGCGCGCGCTGTTTCAGGGGGTGGACCCGCGCAGGGAGTTGCGCCAGCTGCAGCCGCGCATCGACGCTGCGGCCCTGCAGCGGCTGCAGGCACTGGTGGGCAAGGTGAAGGCATCGGACAGTGTGCTCGATTATCTCGAGCGCCTGATCGCCTTTACCCGCCAGAGCCCCGACTGCGCGGTGGGCCTGTCTCCCCGCGGCGCCCTGGCGCTGCTTCGTGCGGCCCGCGCCTGGGCGCTGATCGAAGGGCGCGGACACCTGCTGCCGGAGGACATACAGGCGGTACTGCCGTCCGTGGCTGGCCACCGCCTGCACAGCGAGGGCGGCGATGGCACCCAGCTGGTGGAGCGGCTGATGCACCAGGTCGACGTGATCGCGGCCTAGATGGATAGGGCGCACTTCGGGGGGGAGTCGGCAACCCAGAGCCTGCGTGCACGCTGGCGGAGGTTGACCAATCGCTGGCTGGAAAAACGTGCCCCGGCCGCTCGGGCCGTGACCCTGAGCCACCGCAAACTGTTCATTCTGCCCACCCGCGCCGGTCTGAGTTTCCTGCTGGTTATCCTGCTGCTGTGGCTGCTTGGCACCAACTACGAAAACAACCTGGTGTATGCGCTGACTTTCCTGCTGGTCAGCCTGTTGGTGGTTCTGCCGCTGCACACCTTCGCCAATCTCTCCGGCCTCAACCTGCGTTTCATTGCGGCGGCCCCCGCTTTTGCCGGTGACTATGCGCGGGTGCGGATCGAGGCCGAGCGGGGAGGGCGGCGCCCGCGGGAGCATATCGAGATTGCCTGGCCGCCCGAAGATGCCGTGCAGTTCGACCTGTTCGATACCCAGACGAGGCAAGTGGACGTGTCCATGCCGGTGACCCGGCGCGGTCGCTCCCGCGCCCCCCGTCTGCGGGTGCAGAGCCGTTACCCCCTGAGCCTGTTTCGCTGCTGGAGCCATGTGGATCTGGATATCGAATTGCTGGTTTACCCCGCGCCGCGCGACCTGGGCCCACTGCCCCTTGGCGCGGCGCAGGAGGAGGGGGACAGCCCGGAACGGCGTCGCGGCGGCGATGACTTCGCCGGGCTGCGCCCCTACCAGCCCGGGGATTCTCTCCGGCATGTGGCGTGGAAGCAGTTCGCCGGCGGGCGGGATCTGTACAGCAAGGACTACGACAGCGGCGCCGACGCGCGGTTGTGGCTCGATTGGGACCTGCTGGCCGGCCGAGAGCTGGAAACCTGCCTCAGCGGCCTGTGTCACTGGGTGCTGGAGGCGGAGCGCCGGCAGATCCCTTATGGCTTGCGTCTGCCGGGCATGACCCTGGCGCCCGCGCTGGGGGAATCCCACCGGCAGCGGGCGCTCACAGCACTGGCGGACTTCCCGCTGCAGGGGGCTTGAATGAGCCGCCCCGACGCCCTGTTGCCCCGCGAGAGCCTGCTGTGGATATTCGCCGCCCAGTTCACGGTGCTCCTGCCCCACTTCGCGCGCCTGCCGCTGTGGGTGGTGCTCGGCTGGGTGGTGGCGGTGCTGTGGCGTATTCAGGTGTACCGGGGTATTTGGGAGTACCCGAGCCGGCTGGTGAAACTGCTGGCGGTTTCGCTGGCGCTGGCTGGCCTGGTGTTTTCCTATCGGCGCTGGTTCGCGCTGGAGCCGATGGTGGCGCTGCTGGCGGTGTCGTTTGCACTGAAAAACCTGGAGCTGGTGAGTCGCCGCGATGCTTTTTTGAGCCTGCTGTTGGCCTATTTTGTGGCCGCCACGCTGTTTGTTTTCGAGCAGACCATCCCCTATGCCCTCTACGGGCTGCTTGCGGTGGTGCTGGTGACCGCGGCACTGGCCGCCCAGCAGGGGCAGTTCAGCGCTCGCCCGCGCCGTGCGCTGGGTTTGTCCATGCGCCTGCTGGCCCAGTCAATACCGCTGATGCTGCTGCTGTTTGTGGTCATCCCGAGGCTGGGGCCGCTCTGGGCGGTGCCGCAGAAGAACGATAGCGGCAGCACCGGCGTCAGCGACTCCATGAGCCCCGGCGACTTCACCGAGCTTTCCAAGTCTGACCAGCCGGCCTTGCGGATTGCCTTCGACGGCCCGTTACCGCCGCCGGATCAGCGTTACTGGCGCGGCGTGGTGTATTCCCATTTCGATGGTCGACGCTGGAGCCAGGGGCTGGGTGTCGATCCGCGGCAGGGCGCACCGGTGTACTGGCTGCCGACGGATGATGCCCTGCCGAATAGCGATCCCCTGCCGGAGATAGGGCCGCGCTACCGCTACCGGGTTATTCAGGAGCCCAGCAACAATCAATGGCTGTTCGCCATGGCGCGGCCCTACTCGGAAACGCCGGGGGTGGGCGAAACCCGCGACGACCGACTGGTGCGCTCGGCACCGGTATACAGCCGCTTTGCCTACGAGGTGAAATCCTGGCCCCGCAGCAGTCTGGCCCAGCCTGTGGAATTGGGGGACTTTGAGCGCCGGCGCAATCTGCAGTTGCCCGAAGATGGCAATATGCGCGCGCGTTCCTGGGCCCGCAGTCTGGCCAGGGAGCAGTCCAGCGGCGATGCCATCTCGCGCGCGGTGCTCGAATTCTTCAACAGCCGCTTTACCTACACCCTGAAGCCCCCGGCCCTGGGCGCGGACTCGGTCGATGAATTTCTGTTCGAAAGCCAGCAGGGTTTTTGCGAGCACTTTGCCGGCAGTTATGTCTTTCTGATGCGCGCCGCCGGAGTGCCCGCGCGGGTGGTGGCGGGTTATCAGGGAGGGGAGTGGGTCGAACAGGAGGAGTACCTGTTAGTACGGCAGTACGATGCCCACGCCTGGGCGGAGATATGGACGCCGGCGCGGGGTTGGCACAGGGTAGACCCCACCGCCGCGGTGTCCCCGGAGCGGATTCGCGATGGCCTGCAGAGTGCGGCACCGGAGGAGTTTATGGAGGATGCCCTGCTGCCGATTCACCGTATTTCACTGCTCAATCGCGCGCGCCTGCAGTGGGACATGATCAATTACCGCTGGTATCAGGCGGTGGTGAGCTTTGACAGCGACCGGCAGGAGAACCTGCTGCGAAGGCTGCTGGGACAGGTATCGCCAATGCGTCTCGCCGCCCTGCTGCTGATTCCAGTGGCCACTGGCCTCGTCCTGCTCCTGCTGTGGCTCTGGTGGGGCGGGCGAAGCCAGCGGCTGCCAAGGGCCCAGCGTCTGTACCTGAAGTTTTGCCGCCGCATGGCCCGCGCAGGCATAGCGCGCCGAAACGGCGAGGCACCGCGGGATTTTGTCCGCCGCATCGCCAGTGTGGCGCCGGGGCTGGCGCCCATGGCTTCGGCGGTGACCACCGCTTACGAGCGCGCGGCCTACGCCGAGGACCCGGCAGCGGAGCGGCAACTGGGCCGACTGTTGCGCCACTGGCGAATGCGTACCATGCTGGCGGGCGCTGCACCGCAGCAAGCCCGCACGCAGTCCTGATTGGGCCGCGTGATTTTTAGATAAAAACCCAGAAGAACTCTAGATAAGACCCACCCAACCCGGTTACCGACAGGCACTATGGCGGCAAGACTGACCAGATTTCTCCTCGGCTACGGCGGCACTGCAATGGCTACCGGCCTGCAGGTGATCCTGTTGCCGTGGATCGCCGTGGCCGTGGCGGATCTGCCCGCGCTGCAGCTGGGCTGGGTGCAGGCGTCGGTGTTGCTGCCCAATCTGGTGTTTCTGCTGTTTGGCGGTGTGCTCGCCGACCGGCGCGATTCGGCGCGGGTTGCGGGCCTGGCCTGCCTGGGGCTGGCCGCTTGCCACGGCGCGCTGCTGCTGTACTTCTCCTACCGCCTTCCCGACCTGTATGTGCTGCTGCTTTATGGTGTCTGCCTGGGGGTGTGTACCGCATTCCTGCAGCCGGCGCGGGACAGCCTGGTGCATCGCAGCGTACAGCGCAGCGAGGGCAGCGACGGCAGCGCGGTGCACAGCGGGGTGCAGCATACGGTCACCTGGATGATGCTGGCGCAATACGGCGGTCAGGCGGTGGGGATGCTGTTTGCCAGCCGCTTCGACCAGTGGGGAGTGGAAACACTGCTCTCGATCCAGGTTTCGGCACTGTTGATGGCATCCGCGCTGCTGTTTTCACTGCGCCTGCGCAGCCACGACAGCCGTCACCGGTCTCGGCTTCCGCCCGGTTTGATCAGGGAGGGTTTTACACAGGCCTGGCAGCGCCCGGCACTGCGGGAGCTGATCGCGCTGGTGGCCTTCAATGGCTTCGTGCATATCGGCGTATTTCTGGTGGTGCTGCCACTGTTAGCGGAGGACTATGGCCGTGGCGCCAGCTACTACGCCACCCTGCAACTGGCGTTTATCGCCGGCACCGTGGCGGCAAGTGTGCTGATGTTGCGGCGCGGTCAGGGGCGCGAGCCCGGCCGGGGCATCCTGATGTGCATGCTCTACAGTGCCGCCCTGCTGGTGGCGATCAGTTTAGGGCCCACACCGCTGGGTCTGTTGCTGCTGTGTGGTCTCTGGGGCGTGGTTGCCGCGGCATCCGCAGCGCTGGGGCGTTCGGTGGTGCAGATTCTGGCGCCGGAGGAGTACCGCAGTCGCATTATCTCCATCTATCAGCTGGCGCTGTTTGGCTCGGCGGCACTGGGTGCGCTGACGGCGGGGGTGGTGAGCGAGTACGCCGCCCCCTTGATGACACTGCGCTGGGCCGGGGGGGCCAGCCTGGTTGCTTTTGCGCTGTTGATCAGCAGCGGCGATTTGCGCCGCTACCGGGTCGGAATGCACGACTGACCGCCGTTTTCAGACTTCGTGCCGGTGGGGCTACCAGCGGTTGGTGATCCACAGGGTCTGATAGGGGGCGAGGGTGATCTCTCCCATCATATCCTCGAACACCTCACCGCTCAGCAGGTCTTTCCAGCAGTCGATGCCGATCAGGTTGAGGCTGGATAACAGCACCCGCTGTTCGCGGTCAGAGATATTGTTGAGGCAGAACACGCTCTGGCGGCGGTCCAGGCTCTGGCGCCAGAAGGCGAAGATCTGCTCTCCCAGATGCAGGGTGAACTGCGTGGCATTGGGGTGAAAAGCCGCCTGCTCGCGGCGCAGCTGGATCAATTCCCGCAAACGATAGAAGACCCGGTGGTGGTGGCTGTCGCGGTCGGCGAGTTTTTCGTTCAGCGCCTGTTCCTGCCACTGGCGCCGGTTGATGGCGCGATTGTGACCGTGTTCCTCCACCCGCGCATAGTCATTGGTGGTGCCCACCAGACTGTGCAGGTAAAAGGCTGGTATACCCTCGAGAGCCAGCATAATCGCATGGGCGCAGATAAAGCGCTGCAGCTGCCACTGGTCTTCGCCCGCGGTGGTGCCGCGCAGGGCATCGTACAGGGCGATGTTGATCTCGTAGGGTTTGGCACTGCCATCGTCCAGCGCCCGCCAGGAAATCCTGCCACCAAAATTCTCCATGGTCTGGATCAGCGCCTGCTGTTCTTCATCGCTCAGCAGCCCCTCCACCGGGCGCAGCCCAATGCCGTCGTGAGAGGCGATAAAGTTGAAATAAGTGGTGCCGTTCTGTGCCGGCGGCATGCTCATCAGCCAGTTCTTGAGGTGGTGGCAGTTGCCACTCACCAGCGTGTGCACCAGTAACGGCGGCAGGGAAAAGTTGTAGATCAGGTGCGCTTCGTTGGCGTTGCCGAAATAAGAGAGGTTTTCCCGGTTGGGGATATTGGTTTCGGTGATGATGATGGCGTTGGGGTCGGCATGCTCCACCAGCGTGCGCAGCAGGCGCACAATCTCGTGGGTTTCCTCCAGATTGATACAGCTGGTGCCGATCTTCTTCCACAGAAAGGCCACCGCATCCAGACGGAAAATACGCACACCCATATCCAAGTAGAGGCGGATAATATCCACCATCTCCAGCAGTACTTTCGGGTTGCGGAAATCCAGATCGATCTGGTCGTGACCGAAGGTGCACCAGACACAGCGGGATTCATCTCCGTTTTTTACCGAGCGCAACAGCGGCGTAGTCCGAGGCCGCACCACACCGCTCAAGTCTTCGTTCGGGTGCACGGTGAAGAAATAGTCCCGGCCCGGATCCTGGTTGCGCTGGAAATTGATAAACCACTGGTGCTGCGAAGAACAGTGATTGATGACCAAATCCGCCATCAGGTGGAAGTCGGTACTGATGGGCAGGATGTCGTTCCAGTCGCCGAGACTCGGGTCCACCTGCCGGTAGTCGATCACCGCGAAACCGTCATCACTGGAGTAGGGAAAGAACGGCAGTATGTGCACGCTGTTGATCAGCATGGTGAAGTGGGTTTTGAGGAAGTGATGCAGCGTCTTCAGGGGGTGCTGGTTGCCGCTCAGGATGGTGTTGCCATAGGTGATGACCACGATGTCGGTCTCATCCCAGAGGTCCTTGTGCGGCAATGGCGTCTGGCAGTCCTCGTCGAGCCGCATCACCCGCACCAGCTCCTCGGCCAGGCCGCAGTCCTGCAGGTGCGGGTAGATAACTTTCAGGTGATCGCAGACCTTCTGCAGCAGCAGGTCTCGAGTCGGCAGGTCGGTGCTCTGTTGGCTACTCATGGGCATCCTTTCACTCAGGGACAGTATTCCTGGTAATCCGCTTCGACGGCCTCGTTGAGTTCCAGCAAAAACTCCGGCGCGGCACTGGTGATGCGGCTCCAGCTGGGGATAAACGGCGTTTCCATCGGATTTTCCAAAAAGGTCTGGCCCGCTTTCATCAGGTTGCGGGCGAACAGTTCCACCGTCTCTTCCTCCCGGTGAATGTCGAATGAAAGTCCGTTCATGATGGCGTCGTTGCGGTAGGTCTCGACGAAATCCAGCGCAATGCGGAAATAGGTGGCCTTGATGCTGCGGAAGATTTCCGATGAAAAGACAATCCCCTGGGTGGCGAGCTTGCGAAACAGGGATTTTGAAATGTCGATGGACATTTTCGACAGCCCGCCCTGGTCGTCGTGAAAGGAGACAGACTGGTGTTTGTGGTCGTAGCAGTGGGCAATATCCACCTGGCACAGGCGATTGGTGGAGTAATTGCGATACATTTCTGAAAGCACGCCGATTTCCAGCCCCCAATCGCTGGGGATGCGCAGATCGTTGATGACGTCGCGGCGGAAAGAAAATTCACCGGCCAGGGCGTAGCGAAAGCTGTCCATGTAATTCAGATAATCGCTGTGGCCATAGATTTTCTGCAGGGTACGGATCAGCGGTGTGACCAGCAGGCGGCAGACGCGACCGTTGATCTTGCCTGAGGCCACCCGCGAGTAGAACCCCTTGCAGAACTCGTAATTGAAGTTCGGGTTGGCGATGGGATAAAACAGCCGCGCCAGCAGCGAGCGGTCGTAGGTGATGATGTCGCAGTCGTGCAGGGCGATCGCCTCGCCGCGACGGGAGGATAGGATATAGCCGAGACAGTACCAGACGTTGCGGCCCTTGCCCGGCTCCAGCGGCGCCAGGCCGCGCTCCTGCAGCTTGGCATCCAGTTCCCGCAGGCGCGGGCCATCGTTCCAGAGCACCCGCACATGCTGTGGCAGCTTGCTGAATTGCTGCAAGGCGTCCCGGTATTGCGACTTGTCGGCGCGGTCGAGCCCAATCACAATCTCCGACAGGTAGGGAACCCGGGACAGCTCCTCGAGAATTTTGGGCAATGCCTCCCCTTCGAGCTCGGAATACAGCGAGGGCAGCAGCAGGGACATGGGCCGCTGGCGGGAGAACTCAACCAGCTCCCGTTCCATTTCCTCCAGGGGCCTGTGCGACAGGTTGTGGAGGGTGGTAATACTGCCGTTCTGGAAAAAATCAGTCACTGGGCGCTCCTGGGGTTATTCCGCGTTTTTCATTGCCGCCCTCATGCGGAGGATGGGAAAACGCTGGCTTTCTCTCTGGGTTGTGCTGCTGGTTGATCCTGGCGATCTTTCTCGTTTGTCTTTCCAGCTTGTCTTTCTTGTTTTACCTTGCAGTTATTCTCTGTCGTCTTTCTTTTGATTTATTTGGCTCTTTTTGTGGGACTCTATATCGGCTTGCCAGACTTGGTGCGCTTAACCGTGCGCTTGTCGGTGCTGTTGTTGATGCTTTTGTCAGTGTTGGCCTCGCCGAAGCCGCAGCCCGGGAATACCAGTTCACCAATTACCTGCCGCCAGCCAAGAGGCCCCTCGGCGCGGCTGACGATGACCCGCCGTGCTGGGGTGGAGGCTAAAACCGGCGCGGGACGATTTGCGGCGCGGATGATGACGGCGACATCCGCCACCGCCAGCATATCCAGATCGTTTTCGCTGTCGCCGGCGCAGATCAGGGCAATGTCTTCACGCCCTGCGTGCCGATAACAGCGGCGGAGAATCTCCGTTGTCCGCCCCTTGTCCGTCGGCCCCTGCAGGTGCAGAAAACGGCCCCCCTGCAGGGTGGCAAGTCCGGCCTCACGGGCGCGCTGGCGAAAGGCGCTTTTTTCTGCCTCGCTGCCCCGCCACAGCAGCGGTTCGGAATAGCGTCTTTGCTTGGCCAGTTCGGCCTGTTCGCTGGAAAGGCCGGTGGCCTCGGTGATTTCAGCCGTAGAGGCGCGGGAAAAAGCCAGGTAGGGCGCATCGTGTTTGACGGCGTCGGCTTCAAGGTAGCGCAGCAGCGTTTCCCGCGGTGTACCGGTTTCCAGAATCAGCATTCCGTCAGCGCTTTCGAGAGCCGCTATGCCCGCAGGAAGGTTGGGAAAATAACTCCGGGGGATGACAATGGCGGAACCGTTTTCACAGATAAACGGATGCTGGTTTTGCAGTTCACTCTGCAGGGCCAGCATTTCGCTGAGGGTTTTACTACTGTTCAGCACCACTGGGATTGCGGCGCTTTCGAGCCTGGCCAGCAGCGGGTCCACCGGCGTGTGGGAGTAATCGAAGTGATCGAGCAGGGTGCCATCCAGATCAGTCACGATTAACCAGGCGTGATCGGTTTCTGTTGCCAGTGCGTCGTGCTGTCGCTGTTGTCGTGGTGCCTTGCTCATCACTGCCCTGTCATTGTGCGTCCAATACAGTAATCCAAATTTAGTGCCAGAAGAGACAGCACAGTGAGAATGTCGCGCTTGCGACACCGATTTCTCTTGCCGGGGTTCACTAGTGGTT
This sequence comes from Microbulbifer aestuariivivens, assembly GCF_039545115.1. Lineage (NCBI taxonomy): Bacteria > Pseudomonadati > Pseudomonadota > Gammaproteobacteria > Cellvibrionales > Microbulbiferaceae > Microbulbifer > Microbulbifer aestuariivivens. The sequence continues at coordinate 83,905 of NZ_BAABRT010000002.1, forward strand.
GAGAACTCAATGATGCCCAGCGCAATGGGAGGCGACTGGTGTTGCACCAGACTGGTGAGGCGTTTTCTCTCTGCACAGTTTGCCGCCCTTCTTTAGGGCGCTCCTGCGTGGCGATGCTGGAAGGTGGAAATGCACGCCGTTATTTTTTGTTTACGCCGTAAGCCGGCGGGTTTCTGCAGCAAGACGCTTTTGTGCCACCCGCGGTTGCCATATATTCACTTTCACTGTCGTCAATCACGGCATGGCGTTTTCTTGCCTTGTGGCGGTCTTATGGCGGTCTTATGGCGGTCTTATGGCGGTGTAGTGGCGGTGTGACAGTGGAATATTTTTAAAAGCCTATCAAGGAGGAGAAGCATGAGTTGGAGTAAACCAAATATGGCGGCCGGTGCCTGCTGGGGAATCCTGGCGCATCGGGAAGTGGGGCAGTTTCATCCAGAGTTGCACCCGTTTGCCAGCGCCGGCACCTTTTCGTTGGCCATGCTGCTTTATTACAACCCGCATGCCTCCAGCCAGCACCAGGAGCTGCGGGCTTCCAGCCTGGCTGAGCAGTTCGTGGCATATTTGTTTCATTTCTACCGCCCCGGTTTCGAGCGTTTGGATGATGGTGGCGATCCCCAGCAGCGTCTGAAAGATCTGCAAAAAAAAGTATACGAGCTGTTCCTGCAGCCGCAAGGCAAGACGCTGGACCATCTGGCTTTGTTGCTGGATGAGGAACTGGTTTTTGCCGATGAAGTAGCGGAGGCGGAAGCATGATCAGCTTTGAAAAGTTTAAAAACACCACCTCGCAAGCCATAGCCGCCCTGTTGGTGATGGTGGGCGCCTACTCCACGGCGGAAGCCAATGATGCCGCCGCCAGCAAATCGTTTGAGCTGGTCGCCCTCTCCAGTGACGAGGCTGATCGCACCGCACTGGGGATTGATTTTGAGATCAATCGCCTGAATCTGGGGCCCGTACTGTTTTCCGCGCAGGGCGTGTACTCGTTTGATGACGCGGTGCGTTCACAGGATATGATGCGCTTTGGCTTCAGTCGCGAGCTGGCCTCGGTCCAGAACTGTTATCAGGTCAACCCCGCTGGCGGTCAGCCACCGGTAGCGGTCAGCCCGGGGACTATTCCGCAGGGCCCGGGGCCCGCCAACAACTGCCCCTGGGGGCGCTGGAGCCTTGCCGCATCCGCCAGTCATGAGACCGACCAGGATTTTGACGACGGGCAGACGGTGCTGGCTTTTGACGGCGTACTGGAAATGCCCGCCGCTGATCAAAACCCCACTTTTGCGCAGTTTTACGCCCTTTTGGATTTTGCTCCCGGCCTGCTGCGCGCGGCGACCGGTTACCCGGCGGATCATGAACTGGGTTCGGCCCTGCGGCCGATTGTTTCTCTGGCGCTGGGCCATGTCGATCCGCAAGAGGACACGCAGCGGCAGGAACTGCTGGGTAAGCTGGATGAATACTACCGGGCGGAGGGTGAGATCTCGATGAGCACACCGGTGGGGCTGTTCGACGGCAAGCCCGTGCTGCTCGCCTATGACTACCGCTACTTCCGTGAACTGGACGCCGATGCGGCCATCAAGGGTGCCAATCTGCATCGCAGCCGCCTGCTGCAGTTTTCCCTGCGTATGCCCAGCGATAATGATCGCGGCTATGCCTTTGTGGGCTACTCCTCGGGCCGGCTGCCGTTCGGCATAGAGGACGACGTGCTGCAGTTGGGCTGGAGCTACAGCCTCTAGGGCCGTTTTGGCGGGTAAAGATGCCCTCGCGAGCGAGGGCATTCCCCTTTTTTGCCCGCCCATCCACACATTCGCGGGGCCGGGCTCACTAGCCGGCCCGAGCCTGTGGAAGGCTCTCTGTTGGATGTTTTATCCGCGGGAAAGCCATCCCGTAATGATGCAGGGTTTTGCCTGCTGAGTCCTGCGCCCCCGCGCTGATTTCTTCACGCTCATGAAGCGGGTCACCGCGTCGATCATCCATCCGCTTTGCTGCCTTCCCGGTGCTGCCTTCCTGGTGTTGCGTCAATCGGCCCGTCGAGAAAGTCTGCGGGATAGTTCGGCCATCCAACTCTCTGGCCAGTCCGCTGTGTAAACCCTTCTCACCGCCTTGGTTTTATTGCTGAGATTATGCTGCCGGTTTTTGGCATTGCCCCTTCATTGCCCGTTCACTGCGCTTTCATTGACCTTTCATTGCGCTTTGATTGCCACTTTCAGTGGGGGGGCAATGTGCTCGCGCCATGGATGCCGCCAGTTTTCGCCGCCAGTGCGGGTTCCATGCCGGCGCCGATGCCCGGCCGTGGCCGGGCTTGGCGTTGCTCGCTGTGACCTGTGATCTGTGACCACAGTCGCCTGAGTCGCCAGAGTTACTCGGAGTGACTCGGAGTGACTCGGAGTGACTCGGAGTGACTCGGAGTGACTCGGAGTGACTCGGAGTGACTCAGGGCGCGCGGCAGGGCAGGCAGCGCGCGTAGATGGCGCGAGGGTCCCGGTACCCCTGCAGTTCCGCCAGCGGGTCGAGGGCCGGCTGCAGGCTGCTGAGCCAGGCGCCAAGGGGCAGGTTGGACTGAATGCCATCGCTGATACGGGCGTCGATATTTTCCGACAGCGCGAGCATAAAGCGCTCCCCCGGGGACAGTTCTGGCTTGATCTCCACGAGTTCATAGGCATCCAGTTCCGCCAGTTTGGCGGCGCCGGCGATGGCGTCATTCAGGTTGCCCAGTTCATCCACCAGGCCCAGTTGCTGGGCGGTGCGGCCTGTCCACACCTGTCCCTGGGCAATCTTGTGGATTTCTTCGGGGGTGCTGCCGCGGGCTTCGGCAACGATGCGCAGGAAGCGGTCGTAGGTGTTGTCGACACCCAGCTGCAGCACCTCCGCGGCCACTTCCGGCAGGGCGCGATCGAGGCGCATGGTGCCCGCCAGGTCGGAAGTGCCGACCCCGTCGTTGTAGATGCCGAGGGACTCGAGGGACTCCTCAAAGGTGGGGAAGGCGCCAAAAACGCCGATGGAACCCGTGATCGTGGAGGGTGTCGCCCAGATCTGGTCGCCGGCGGTGGCAATCCAGTAACCGCCGGAAGCGGCCACGCTGCCCATGGAGATAACCACCGGTATGTTCGCCTCCCGTGTTGCCAGCAGCTCCTGGCGAATGGCCTCGGAGGCAAAGGCGGAACCGCCGCCGCTGTCGATACGCAACACCAATGCGTCCACTTGCTTCTCGCGCGCCTCGCTGATCAATTGCCCGAGGCTGGCGCTGCCGATCTGTCCCGCCGGTGCCTCGCCGTCAACAATGGTGCCGGAGGCGAAGATCAGGGCCACTTTCTCCCTGCCGGGTGCCGGGGGCAGTTGTGTCAGGCGCTGGTTGCGCAGATAGGGCAGGGCATCAATGGACTTATACGATTGCCCTTCACTGCCAACGCCGATTTTTTCCTGCAGGGCCTTGACCGCAATCCGGCGGCTGGCCAGGTGATCCACCAGCTGGCTGGCAAGGGCGGCCTCCGCCCAGCTGCCGTCATGCGCGCGCAGATTTTCCGGCAGCTGCTCGATGAACATGTCGATGGCCTGCGGTTGCAGGTTGCGCAGGCCGGTCACCTGCTCGGTGTACTCGCCCCAGAGTTCGTATAACCAGCGCTGATTGTTTTCGCGGGACGCGGGTGACATGTCGTCACGGGTATAGGGCTCGATAAAGTCCTTGTAGTCCCCCACCCGGAATACGTGGAAGTTGACCTTGAGCTTATCCAGCGCACTTTTGAAGTAATTGCGGTAAAGGCCAAAGCCGGTCAGCAACACCGATCCCATGGGGTTCAGGTAAATCTCATCGGCGTGGCTGGCGAGGAAGTATTGAGTCTGGGTGAAGTTGTCGCCCACCGCGTAGATGGGCTTGCCGCTCGATTTGAAGCGCTGCAGGGCTGCGCCGATCTCCTCCAGCTTGCTGAGGCCGCCGCCCATCAGGTAATCCAGCTCCAGCACGATGGAGGAGATGCGCTTGTCCTTGGCGGCAAAGTCGATGGCGTCGACAAGATCCTTGACCCGTGTCTCTGCCGGGCCGCTGGGGCCACCGAGGAAGGCGGGCAGGCCGGTGGGGGGCGTGCGTTCGTCCACCAGAAAGCCGGAGAGACCAATCTTCAGGGCGGCGCCCTGCGGCACGGTCAGTTGTTCTTCCTGACCAAAAATCGCCAGCAGAACAAAAAACAGTATGAGGAGAAACAGCAGGTTGGTGAACACCCGGCGCAACCAGGTAATGGAGCCGCCAATGGCTCCAAAGAAGCGGCGAATGAATCCCTTCTGATGGGTTGTATCGGTCAAACTTCATCTCTCCTTAGCGTGGATGGCTGCCAGCCATTGGCGTATTGCTGATGTTTCTGATTGCAGGTATTTCTGAACTGTCTCTGCCCCGTCGACATGCGCATCCTTTTATTGGCAGGCTGTGCGGCCGGGGGAATTACTGTGCGGTTTGCCAGCGACTGGTCATCATGGCGGACAGGAAAAGGGTAAGGCTCAATACCAGCAGGGCGCCATGTTGCCAGCCGCGCCCCGGCATCATTACGTCGACCACGGCGGCACAGATATACACCAGCAGGATAAAGCAGAGCCACAGCAGGCTGCGCGAATGGCCCTTAATCAGGCCAGGCAGCACCAGCAGCAGGGGCACGACTTGCAGTACCCACAGCTTGATGGAGCCTCCCGGCAGGAACAGGTTCCAGACCGCGAACAGCAGCATCATGCCGATGTAGCAGATCCAGTTTAGGCGCCAGCCGATCACCACCTTGCGTTGCGGTTGTTCACTCATAGTCCACCTTCCAGACGTTGGGCCAGCTTGCCAAGCCGCGCCCCCTGGGCCCGGCACAGGCTGCGCTCTTCTTCGCTCAGCTCCGCGCCACCGGCACCGGACCAGTGGGAGGCGCCATAGGGGGTGCCGCCGCTGCGGGTGTGCATCAGCTCCGCTTCGGAGTAGGGGATGCCCGCAATCACCATGCCCTGGTGCAGGAGCGGCAACATCATCGACAGCAGGGTGGTTTCCTGGCCGCCGTGCAGGCTGCCGGTGGAGGTAAATACGCCGGCGGGTTTGCCGGCCAGGCTGCCATCGAGCCACAGGTCGCTGCTCTGGTCGAGAAAGTGCCTAAGCGGCGCCGCCATATTGCCGAAACGGGTCGGACTGCCGAGCAGCAGGCCGGCGCAGTGGCGAAGCTCTGCGGGGGTGCAGTAGGGGGCGCCGGCATCGGGCACCGGTGGCAGGCTGGCTTCGGTATCCGGGGAAACCGCCGGCACCGTGCGCAGGCGGGCGGCGATACCGCTGGACTCCACACCGCGGGCGATTTCTGTCGCCATGCTGGCGGTGGCGCCGGTGCGGCTGTAATAGAGAATGAGCACGTAAGGCTCTTCAGCTGCACTACCTGCGTTGCTGCTCATCACAGCAGCTCCAGCACGTTTTCCGGCGGGCGGCCGAGAACAGCCCTGTCGCCGTGCACGACGATCGGGCGCTCGATCAGCTTGGGGTGCGCGACCATGGCTTCGATCAGCTGCGCCTCGGTCAGTTCCGGGTTTTTCAGCTGCAGAGTCTTGTAGGCTTCCTCGCCGCTGCGCAGCAGGTCCCGTGCCGGGATTCCCAGCTTCTGCAGCAGCCCGGACAGGGCTTCAGCGCTGGGCGGGGTCTCGAGGTAGAGAACCACTTCCGGTTCAACGCCGTTCTCTTGCAGCAGCTGCAGGGTCTGGCGGGATTTTGAACAGCGCGGGTTGTGGTAAATCGTCCACATAACAACGGTATCCTGTTAAGGTTTGGCGTATTCTAACCGAATAGCCACGGCGAGTTCTAAGCTGTTCGGCTCTGTTCGCCAGGGGGGCATACTTCGCTGCCTGATTTCCCCGACGAGGCCCGCTGGCCGGGTTTACTGGCAAGCGCCTGAAGGTGCTTTTGCGCACAGCGGGCGAGCTTAAAAATGATGTCATTAGAACGGCCGGCAAGGAGCCGGGGCAGAAGTGCCGCGCCCCCTCCCACGGCCCCAAACGAGCAATAACGGAAAACATCATGACGGAAACGGTACAACGCTGGCGACACTTTCTCCTTTCGCTGTGGGCGCTCTTTGGCGAGAAAAACTGCCGGCAGAGCGCGGCGGCCCTCACTTATATGACACTGTTCGCCATCGTGCCGCTGGTGACAGTCAGCTATGCCATGCTCTCACTGTTTCCGGATTTTGCCGGACTGGAAAGCAAGCTGCAGGAGCAGATTTTTTCGCACTTTGTTCCCGAGAGCGGACGCGAGGTGCAGGAGTACATCAGCAACTTCTCCTCCCAGGCCCAGCGCCTCACCGGCCCTGGTATTGCGATCCTGCTGGTGACCGCCGGGCTGATGCTGCGCAACATCGAAAATACCTTCAACGCAATCTGGGATATTCCCCGCGGGCGCAGCGGCGTATCCAGCTTCCTGCTTTACTGGGCGGTGCTCAGCCTGGGGCCGATTCTGCTGGGTGCCGGGCTTGCCGCCACCACCTTTCTTTTTTCGCAACGGGTTTTCCTTTCGGAAAATGACAGTCTCGGCCTGCTGCCGGTTGTGCTTGGAGCTTTGCCGTGGCTGACCAACGCCATCGCCTTTACTTTGCTGTTTGTCGCCGTGCCCAACTGCAGGGTGCCGCTGCGTCAGGGTATTGCCGGGGGGGTGATCACGGCCTTCGCGTTTGAAGTGGCGAAGAACCTGTTCGGCATTATGGTTGCCCGCAGTTCGGTGCAGGCAATCTACGGCGCTTTCGCTTTCGTACCACTGTTCCTGATCTGGATGTACCTGATCTGGATGATTGTGCTGGCCGGCTGTGTGTTGGTGCGCACCATGTCGGTCTACCATGCGGCGAGCCAGGGCCGGCAGTATTCCGATGTCATGGCGTCGCTGATACTGCTGTGGGAAACCTTCAAGCGCTACCAGCAGGGACAGCCGCTGCGGGATGGGGATATTTCCCGGGCTGGCGTCAAGCCCGCGCAGTGGCGACGCATTCGCAAAGTGCTGCAGGACAAAAAAATCATCACCCAGACAGAGCGCAACGATTATGTGTTGCAGCGTGATCTGGACGCCATCGAGCTGATGGACCTGGTCAACTGGTTGCACCCGAGCCCTATCTCGGGTCGCAGCCTGCGGGATTTCCAGGGCCAGCCATGGTATGAGGCGGTGGAACAGCGCTTTGCCAAGACCCAGGACTACGCCAGCGAAAAACTGTCGGTGAATGTTGGCGAGGTGTTTCGTCAGGCCTGGGAGCAGGAAAGCAAGCAGGACCGGGAAAGCCCACCCGGCAATCCCAAAGCGCCGCAAGCGGGCAACAAGCCGAAGCCCCCAGCGGCGGACAAGGCCAATAACAAAGGTGGAGAAAGCAGTGGCAAATCGAAGTCTGATATGGACAGCATGGGCGGCCTGTCTTTTTTTGGGCGTCGCAATAAGCGGGTGTGAGCGCAGTCAGTCGCTGGTGTTTCACACTGTCACGGGAGAAACGGTGCAGGCTGAAGGAAAGACCCTGCTGATCAATTACTGGGCCGAGTGGTGTAAACCCTGTCGGAAGGAGATTCCCGAGCTCAATGCGCTGGCTGCTGAGTATGACGATGTGCTGGTGCTGGGGGTCAATTACGATGCGCTTCCCGCCGCGGAGATCGCTGCGCAGGCCCGGCGGCTCGGTATCGAGTTTCCAGTCATCAGCGACGATCCGGCCGGGCTCTGGCAGCGGCCGCGGCCGCAGGTGCTGCCCAGCACTTTTGTCATCGGTCCCGACAATCGCTGGCGGGCGACTCTGGTGGGCCCTCAGACTGTCGAAACCCTCGCTTCGGCACTGGGCTTGAGCGGCAAGCACACAAGCGAGTGATTGAAGCGGTAATGCACTGGCGGATGTGACCCTATGCAACTCCTTTCCCTTTTCCTGCTGGCAGCTTTTTTCGTCGCGCTCTGGCCGCTTAATATCTGGCATCGCAGCCGCGCCAGCCTGGCGCCGGCGGTGTTTGCCGGCCTTCTGCTCGGCGTCGTTTACGGCGCACTGTTGCAGGTTTCCCGCGAGTGGGGCGTGCGCCCCGGGGAGTTGCTGCCCTGGATTGAGCTGGTGGGCAAAGGCTACGTCAAGCTGCTCTACCTGCTGGTGATGCCGCTGGTGCTGGTGTCGATACTCGGCGCGGTGGTGAAAATGCACCGCACCGAGTCGCTGGGCAAGATCAGCCTGTCGGTGCTGGCGGTATTGCTCGGCACGACTGCCGTGGCCGCTCTGGTCGGGGTGATGATGGCCGAGTTGTTTCACCTGTCCGCCGCAGGGTTGGTGGAGGGCACGCGGGAGGCGGCGCGTGCGGAAATTCTCAATGAACGCGCGGGCCGGGTCGAAGAGTTTGGTATTGCCCAGATTCTACTGAGCTTCATCCCGGAAAATATCTTTCTGGACCTGACCGGTGCCCGGGATACTTCGGTAATCGCCGTGGTGATTTTTGCCGTGCTGCTGGGTCTCGCGGCATTGGCGGTACGGCGGGAAAACCCCGAACAGGGCGAGGCCATCGAGCGCTTTGTGGGTATCGCCCAGCTGTGGATCATGCAACTGGTGCGCCTGGTGATGGCCTTTACCCCCTATGGGGTCATGGCGCTGGTGGCGGCACTGATCGCCAAATCCAGCTGGGCCGATATTCTCAATCTGTTCAGTTTCGTGGTGGCTTCTTTTGTGGCGATCGGGCTGATGTTTTTGCTGCACGGGGCCCTGCTGCTGGTCAACGGTATCAGCCCGCTGCGCTATTTCGCCCGCGTATGGCCGGTACTGATCTTCGCTTTCAGTTCCCGTTCCAGCGCGGCGACGATTCCGCTTAATGTGGAGACACAGATCGACAAGCTGGGTAACAGTCCGGCGATTGCCAATTTTTCTGCATCTTTCGGTGCCACCATTGGCCAGAACGGTTGCGCCGGTATTTATCCGGCCATGCTGGCGGTGATGGTGGCGGTGCCCCTGGGTATCGATGTGATGGATCCGATCTGGCTGCTCACGCTGGTGGCGGTGGTTGTGGTCAGTTCTTTCGGTATTGCCGGCGTGGGTGGCGGTGCGACTTTTTCCGCGCTGGTTGTCCTGCCTGCCATGGGGTTGCCGGTCACCATCGCCGCCCTGCTGATATCGGTGGAACCCCTGATCGATATGGCGCGCACCGCGCTTAATGTGAATGGCGCAATGACCGCCGGCACCCTCACCCAGCGCTGGCTGGGCAAAAGCGGGCCGGAAACCACAGGCGACACCGATTCCGGCTGAGCGAAAGCGAGTCGACGAAAGTGCCTGAGTCGAAGGGTGCGGCTGATTCGATTCGGTCAGTGCGCATAAAGGCCACTGCGCATAAAAAATGTCCCTGACCAGTACACCCGAGAGTTAGATTTAACGCACACCATGACAGCACCCCTTTATATGATCCCGGGCACCATGTGCGATCAGCGCCTGTGGCACAAGCTGCCGTCGACACTGGTCGATACTTCCGCAGCCGGGGCGCGGCATCTGGCGATACCGTCTGGCGCTTCGGTGGCCGAGCTGGTCGAACGCCTGGCGGCGGCACTGCCCGATCGCCCGGTCAGTCTGCTGGGTTTCTCCCTGGGGGGATATCTGGCGGCGGCGCTGGCGACGGCCTACCCAGAACGCGTAGAACGGCTGTTTATCTGCGCCAACACGCCCTGCGCCTTGCCCGAAGAGGAGCTGAGGCAGCGTCGTCAACTGCTGCAATGGGTTGCGCGCCACGGTTACAGTGGCATCAGCGACCGCAAAATTGCCGCCATGCTGGCGCCGCACAACCGTGACCGTGCGGATATCGCCGACACCATGCGGGCGATGGATGCGAGCCTGGGGCAAGCGGCGCTGCTGTCGCAGCTGGGGGCCACCTCCGAGCGCGACGACCTCGCCGATTCCCTGGCGCAGCTGTCACTGCCGGTGACCTTTTGTTTCGGTGAGCACGATGGGCTGGTGACCCGCCCCTGGCTCGACAAACTGCGCCAGCGCCGCCCCGATTTTACCCAGTGCGAGATTCCTGAGGCGGGCCATATGCTGCCGCTGGAGCAACCGCAGCGACTCGCCGCAGCGATCGAAAACTGGTTGCAGGCCGAAGCCTCTTGAACCCTCTTCAGGTGGGCAGGTTCACAGCGCCAGAGTTCAGCCTTGATTCAGTGATTCCTATGTAGAGTGCGTAGAGTGCATTAAGAGGCCATTAAGTGCATTAGCATTAAAGGTGCATTAAAAGTGTATTAAGAGCGCTTCTGGCTTCTGCAGAGTCCCCCGGGAAGCTTGTAACTGAGCGTCTATCAGCGCTGCCGTTAGGCTTGCAGGGAGATCAGCGGAGGCAATTTCAGCCGAGGCAAGCCCGGCAGAGGCAAGCCCGGCGGAGGTAGCCCAGAAGAGATAAGCCCAGAAGAGAATCACAGCCTCGATTGGTATTGGTCGCGCCTCTGGCATTCACCCGCTCGCAGCCAGTTCTGCGGCAGCTGCTCGGCATCGGTGTTGGCTATCGTTACTATGGGCGTCACATTCCGATTCGCACGGAGCAGCACTCGGGGGATAGAATCCGGGTTCGGGTCGAAGTGATAGCGGCCCGCTATTCACTCACCCGGGACAGGTATTACCCCACTGGGTCCGGTATTTAAAGGCGTTCCCCCGGGAGCAAGACAGTGAAACTGAATCGCAAACCCCTGCACATTACTGTTGCACACGCATTTGCCCCGCTGTGCATCGCCATTGCGATGGCAGCTGTCATTGCCGTGGCCTTGCCCGCAGAGGCTGCCGCGCGGCAAGCGACGCTGCATACGTCCGCGCAGGTGGCAGATGTGCTGTCGCCGCTGGCACGGCAGCGCTGGTCGCGGGAACAGGGCGGAGCGGTTTCCAAAGATGAGGCGGCGGCCATCGTCAAGCGCCGTTTCGGCGGGCGGATTCTCGCCGTTGCCGAGGTGGAAAAGGACGGGCGGCCCATGTACCGGGTCAAAGGCCTGTCGCAAGAAAGCCAGGTCTATGTGGTCTTCGTGGATAAGAACAACGGACGCATCGTCCGCTAACGATCGATTGTCGGGGGGCGTATGCGCGCACTGCTGGTTGAAGATGAGGAACTGTTGCGGGTGCAGCTGGCGGCATCGCTGCGTGAAGCCGGTTATACGGTTGACGAGGCGCCGGACGGGGAAGAGGCCCTCTACCTCGGCCGCGAGTTTCCCTATGACGTGGCGGTAATGGATCTGGGGCTGCCGAAAATCGACGGTATTGACGTCATCAAGACCCTGCGCGCTGAGGAACGGCATTTCCCGATCCTGATTCTCACCGCCCGCGGCCACTGGCAGGAGCGGGTAAACGGGCTGGAAGCCGGCGGTGACGACTATCTGGTGAAGCCATTTCATACCGAGGAACTGCTCGCGCGCCTCAATGCGCTGGTGCGCCGCTCCGCCGGTTTTTCCTCCCCGGTGGTTAAGGCAGGCTCCATTACTTTGGATACCAGTTCTCAGCGGGTAACGGTTGCCGGAGTGGAGCTGGGTCTCACCGCTTTTGAATACAAGGTGCTGGAATACCTGATGCTGCATCCGGATGAGGTGGTATCCAAGACGGTGCTGACGGAGCATATCTACGAGCAGGAGTGCGACCGCGACAGTAATGTGATCGAGGTGTTTATCGGTCGCCTGCGCAAGAAGTTCGACGCGGCCGCCGGGGTCAAGCCCATTGAGACGCTGCGCGGACGGGGCTACCGTTTCGTGGCGCCGGCCTGAGCAGGCGGTTGCGGTTTTGGATTTCTTCGGCAGGTTGCGGGCTTTGTGGCCGCATTCCTTGTGGCCGCACTCATTAAAAGCGCGCCTGTCCCTGTTGACCACCGTCGTGCTGGTGGTTTTCGTGCTGCTGATTTCCGGTGCACTGGAACACGCGTTTCGCACTTCCCTCGATGCGGCAAAAGAGCGCGAGCTGCAACTGCATATCTACACCCTGCTGGCCGTTGCCGAACCGGATGGAGACTCCCTGCGCTTTCCTCCCGTGCTGCCCGAGCAGCGCTTTAACCAGCCCGATTCGGGCCTGATCGGCGCGGTGACCGACGCCAGTGGGCGGGTAATCTGGCGCTCCGAGTCGGCCCTGACACTGCCGCAACTGCCCGCCTCGCCACTCCCCCGGGGGCGCGAGGCCTTCGACACCGTGCAGATCGCCGGCGCCGGGGATTTTATCCGCCTGCGTCAGGGCGTTGCCTGGGGGTTGGACAACCAACTGCAGTTTACCTTTGTGGTGCTGGAGGACGCCGAGCCTCTGCGGGCGCAGCTGTCCCAGTTCCGCGCAACCCTGTGGCGCTGGCTGGGGCTGGGGGCGCTGTTGTTGATTCTGAGCCAGTGGCTGGTGCTGCGCTGGGGACTGGCGCCGCTGCGCCAGGTGGCGCTGTCGCTGCAGGCAATGCAGTGCGGTGGCAGCGACCGTCTTGAGGGGCGCTTTCCTCAGGAGTTGAAACCCCTCACTGACAACCTGAACCTGCTGATCGAAAATGAGCGCCGCCAGCGGGAGAAAACCCGGCATACCCTGGCAGACCTGGCCCACAGCCTCAAAACACCATTGGCGGTAATGAAGGGACTCAACTTCAGTGGCGATCAGCGCACCACCTACAAGGTCCTGATGGAGCAGGTGCGGCGCATGGATGACATTATCCGTTATCAGCTGCAGCGCGCCGTTACTGGCTCCCCGCGGTCGATTCTGCGCGGTGTCGCGGTTGCGCCGCAGCTGCAGAAAATTCTCGATGCCCTGGCAAAAGTCTACCGCGATCATCCCGCCGAAGTGCAGGTCCGCTGTACCGGGCAGCCGCTGTTTTACGGCGACGAGGGCGACCTGCTGGAAGTGCTGGGCAACTTGCTGGACAACGCCTACAAATATGGTGGCGGCAGTATCCGTGTGGACATCGCCAACGGTGAAGACGGGCGCAGGCTGCATATTCAGGTGGAGGATAATGGCCCGGGCATCGATAGCGATGCCTGGCAATCCATAACCCGCCGCGGTGTGCGCGCGGACCAGCAGCCCGGGCAGGGCATTGGGCTGGCGGTGGTGGTGGATATTGTCTCCAGTTATGAAGGCGAGATCGGGGTGAGCGCCTCCGACCTGGGTGGCACGGCGATCTCGCTGACGCTCTGATACCTGCCCTCAGTACCCCGGCATCATCCCCGCTGCATCCCGGCTTCATTTCCTCAGCGTAACCCTGTACGCATCAGCTTCATGGTGGTCTTGCGTACTGCTTCCGGAGTCTTGCCCTGTGCTCTATCCGGAGTCTGCGCCTGTCAGTTCAGAGCAGAGTCTGCGGCCTTGCGGATGTGGCTGCGGTCAGCCACCACCTGTTGCCACAGCTCCTCGGCCAGCTGCGCGACCGGCTGCCGCCGCCCTGAGGCCAGCCACCGGGCAATGCTGCCCGCCACATCCGGCCACTGAATTGTCACCCCGGCGGGTCGCTTTTCAAGCCAGGCTCCGATCGCTGCCGCATTGATCTGCGGCACCACTGTGGCCAGCTGCAGCTGCGCAAGGGCCCGGGCATTGGCCTCCTGTTCGAACTGACCGCTCAATGGCCGTGACAGGATGGGCTTGCCCAGTTGCAGGGTTTCGGCGATGAGTTCGAAACCGCTGTTGCAGATCACCGCCTGCGCACTGGCCAGATCCCGCTGGAAGCCTTCCAGCGAAGGCGCTTTTAGCAGCACGTTGTCCGCCGCCGGCAGGTCCAGCGGCGCGCCATAGACGATAAAGTGCTGGGGTAGTCGGGAGAGTTGTTCCACAAGCTGTCGCTGAGCTTCAAACGGCAGGTAAACCAGAATGTGTTCGCTGTTCTCTGGTTTGCGGTTCTCTGGTTCGCCGCTCTCGGCTTTAGCCTTCTCTGCTTCGCCGTGGGCCTGGGCGATAGGTGGCAGTATCGGCTGGCCGAAAGGACTCCAGTGCATGCCCAGGCTGGTTTGCGCCGGGGCGAAGGCGCGCATGATGCCCCGTGCCAGCCAGTTGAAACGCGGTGCCGGGATGTTGAAGTTGAACGCGTACTGGTGGCCGAGGCCGACACTGTCGATTCCGGCGCGCCTGGCTGCCCAGGCGGTTACCGGTTCGAAGTCGGTGATGACCAGGTCGAAGTTTTGCACGGGCAATGTCTTCACGTCGCGCACAAGCCGCAGGGGCTTGAGCTGCCGGGCTGTCGCCAGCCTGTCGATGCTGCCGTTGCGATGCGCGAAGGTCAGCCCCTCGCGCCACCAGTAATCGCCAAAAGCCTCCATGCGGAAGAACTGTTCGGGGCAACGGCCGGAAAAAAGCCACTGCACCTCCAGCCCCGGGTAGGCCTGCAAGGCTCTGGCCATAGCCCGGGCGCGGGATATGTGGCCGTTGCCGGTCCCCTGTACCCCGTAGAGAATCTTCAAGGCATTGCTCCGCTGATCAGTAGGCCGACACTGGTGCCGAGGGCGGCACCGGCGCAGACATCGGTGGGGAAATGCACGCCCAGCCCCACTCGCGAAGCGCCGACCCCGGCAGCCCAAAAATAGCCCAAAAGCCACAGGGGGCTCTGCAACATGGACAGCAGGGTGACGAAAAGAAAAGCTCCCGAAGTGTGCCCCGAGGGCAGGCTGAAACGGTCACCGGCGATGACGACCGAGCGCAGCCCGGGGATTGCCTGGGGCGGGCGCAGGCGCCTGGTGGTGTTCTTGATACTCCAGTAGAGCGAGCGCTCCACGGCAAAGGCGGTGGTGCAGAAGGATAGGAACTGAATGGCATTGGATGCAGTGGTTGTGAGGGCAAGCAGCAGCGGCGAGAGCAGATACAGCCAGCCGTCCGCGGATTTGGACAGCCATAAATAGCGTTGCCGGGAAACCGGGCACTTGGCCCGCCGTGCCATTTGCAGTACCAGGGATACATCAAAGGCTTTCAGGGTGACGGCTAAGCTTTTCATGCCGCCAAGTTACCCGGGCATTGTTGCGCTTACTTGACCGGTTGATGTCAGGATAGTGAACGCTGGCGACAGTTGCGCTGCAGCGGTGCCCACAATGGGGCGCCTGATCCGTCTTGCAATCGGGCGGGCAGGGTAAGCGGGGAGTTGCCGCAAGCGCAGGGTCTGCGCTTGCGGCACTGGCTGGTGTTCAGTCGATCCCGAGCTTGATGGCACTGGAGCCGGGCAGCTGTTCGACCAGCTTGTAACCGCAGAGTTTGGAGGGGGTAAAGTAACCGCCCGCACCCTGGTAGCCCAGCAGGAATTCCATTACCGCGAGGGAGCCGTACACGGTGACGTCGTAACCGTTGGCGGTCTGTACCCGGGCGATCTTGCGTTCGCCGCGGCGGTCGTTGCGGATTTCTCCCCACACCCAGGTTTTCTGTGTCGCGCGTTTTTCCGCACTGGGTCCACTGACGGACCTGTCCACCTTCTCCTTCATCCACTTCTGGACCCAGGAAAACTTCAGCAGCCAGCGCAAGGCATTGAGGCGCTTCAGCTGCTTGGCCCGGCGCGGGCTCATGGGAATGTAGACCTCGATATTGGGAATGCTGGTGGAGTAGTAGGCGGTGGCCACATCGCCCCAGGGAATCGCCACGGCAAATTTTTCCCCGCGGCCGAAATCGATGCTGCGGGTCAGTTCGCCGTGGCCGATGATCTCGATGGTGCTGTTGCGCCGCACGGCGCCGCCGATGCCGAGGCTCTCGATGGAGGTCTTGGCGGTGCCCGGGCTGAGGGCGGAGTCTGAATCAAAACCCAGGGTCAGGTGCGTGGCGGTGGGAATGGCGTCGTGCAGGGCTGAGGCCAGGCAGTCGGTGGGGATGACATCAAAGCCGGTGCCCGGGCAAAGTACCACCCCCGCGGCCTTGGCCTCCTCGTGCATTGCGTGCGCCCGCTGGTACACCTGCATTTCGCCGGTGATGTCCTGGTAATGGGTGCCGGTGGCGATGCAGGCGCGCATCATCGGCTCGGCGGTGGCGGAAAACGGGCCGGCGCAATGAATCACCACATCCATCTCCCGCAGAGTGCGCTCCAGTGTCTCGCTGGCGTCCAGACTGATGGCCATGGCCGGCAGCCCCAGTTCCTCGGCGAGCGGCTGCAGCTTTTGTGCGCTGCGCCCGGCAAGCACCGGCCGGTAACCTCGCGCCACGGCCTCTCGGGCAATCAGCTCGCCGGTATAACCGTAGGCACCGTAGATCATGATTTTTTTATCGTTCTTTTGATCGTTCACTGCGGAGCCCTGTGTACTGTTTCGGATGGTATTGGAGGTGGTGGAAAAAGGTGACGCAACCTTACTGGCGAGTCCGCGATTTAGTCAAATGCCTGCAGCAGGGAAAAGCGGGCTGTTGCGACACCGTTGTGCGGCAGTGTTTCGGTGAACATGGACAGGGGCCGAACCCAGACGCCGTAGTCGCCGTAGAGCGCGCGGTAAACCACCAGTAATTCGCCGGTTTCCGAGTGCCGGGCCACCTCCAGCACTTCGTAGAGCTGGCCTTTGTAGTGGCGGTAGATGCCGCGCGGGCAGCGGGGGATATCCGTCATCGGGTGCGGTCTCAGGCCATGTGGTGTGGCGCAAGCTGCATCTGAGCGATGCGCTGGCCATGCAAGACCACCGAGCCGCTGTAGCGGTGCTCGCCGGTGGAGGTGAATTCGAATTCGTAGGTGCGCTGCAGGCGCAGCAGACCGGCGCGGTCCCGCCGCAGCCGCGTCCGCTTCAGCACCACGGTGTCGTCCAGCAGCTGCACACCCAGCTCGGCGCAGTGTTTGTGCGCTGCCCGGCGCACCAGTTCCTTGGCCGCCATGCCGTGCCAGAAATACCAGACACCCAGCGCCAGCAGGAAAACCCAGACAAGATCGCTCAGAGAGTAAACCATCTACCCATCGACATTTAGTAGTTCAGTAAGATTGAGGCGGCAGAATAACACGAAGGTGAGCTGATACCGGTATGCCGGGGGCTGGCCTGCTTACCGCTGGCGGCTGGCATCTTCTGGCCCACTGCTGTGCGCCGGAGGGCGCTGGGGGGCGGCAATGATTCTGCCGACAGTGATCGCGCCAGCAGCGACCGCACACTGCGGGCTCGAGTATTCAGGTGATCTCCGCCAGCAGCTCTAGCGGGGCGATCTCTCCGCGGACCAGCGCCTCTTTTTTGGCCTTGCGCCACTTTTTGACCTTCGCCTCCACGATCAGCGCCGAAGACTGATCGGGCAGCTCGTACTGGAATTCCAGCTTCAGCGGGCCGCGACCGCGCAGGGCCTTGGCCGCCCTGGCGCCACCGGCACTGTGCTCCGCAAAACGGCGCGCCACATCCCGGGTGATGCCGGTGTAGAGGGTGCCTCTCGCGGTGCGCACCAGATAGATAAACCAGCTGTTCAAATGCCTGTCCTCCTGCGCTGCTTATTGTCCGTGAAGAGAGTGCGATTTGAAAACGCCGTCCAGAAGCCGCCGTCCAGAAGCCGCCGTGCTGAAGCCGCCGTCCTGAAGCCTCCGGGCAAAGATCGGCTGCAGCGCGCACGGGCTCAAAGTGGAACCCAGGAGGGGCGGGCATCGGTCTAGAACAGGGACTGCTGCTCCCCGGCCCGCGGCGGCGCGGCAAAGTGGCTGCAATCCAGCGTTTGCCGGCGTTGGTTGAGGCCCAGCTTGCGGCAGCTGATGCGAAACCGCTGCGCCAGCAGCTGGGCAAAAACGCCACTGCCGGTCTGTCGCTGGGAAAAACTGCTGTCGTAATCACGACCGCCGCGGCTCTGTCGGATCAGGCTCATCACGTGCGACATTCTCTCTGGATAGTGCTCCTGCAACCACTGGCGAAAGAGCGGCGCAACCTCATGGGGAAGCCGCAGGAGGATATACGCCGCCTGCTCCGCTCCCGCCGCGTGGGCCGCGCTGAGGATGGCTTCCAGCTCGCTGTCATTGATGGCGGGAATCATCGGTGCCGCCATCACCGCCACGGGAATATCCGCGTAGCGCAGGGCCTCGATAGTGCGCAGCCGCGCGGCGGGGCCGGCGGTGCGGGGTTCGAGCCGCCGCTTGAGGGCGTTGTCGAGGGTGGTGACGCTGATGGCTACCTGGCAGAGATTGTCCCGCGCCATTTCCGCCAGCAGCGGCAGATCATCGAGGATCAGCTGTCCCTTGGTGACAATGGTCACCGGTTGCTGAAAGCGCTGCATCACCTGCAACAGTTTGCGCGTCAGGCGCTTGTCCCGCTCCAGTGGCTGGTAGGGATCGGTGTTGGAGCCGAGCGCAATGGGCTTGCAGCGGTAGCCGGGCTTGCGCAATGCCCGCTCCAGCAGCGCCGGCGCGTCGGGTTTGAAGAAGAGCCGGGTTTCAAAATCCAGCCCCGGCGATAAATCCACATAGGCGTGGGCCGGGCGCGCATAGCAGTAGATACAGCCGTGTTCACAGCCGCGGTAGGGATTGATGGACTGCTCGAAGGGGAGATCCGGCGAGCGGTTGGTGGCGATAATGCTCTTGGCCCGCTCCGGCAGCGCTTCGGTTTCAAGGCGCCTTGGCGGCGGCGCTTCCAGGTCCCAGCCATCGCTTTCGAGGGCGCTGGTGCTCTGTGCGAAGCGTCCGGCCAGGTTGCTGACGGCGCCGCGGCCGCGCAGTGCCTGGGTCGGGTTGTCTGGGTGGTCACTGGCCAAGAGTTTCTACCTGTACTGTATATAAATACAGTTTAAGTCTCCGTGCAGCACGGGTGCAAGCCTGCGGTGGGCCACATACAATGGGGCGCTGATCTGACTAGGGAGTATTGGCATGGATTTACAGGCGGTCGCAGCGATGCGCAGCTTCGCTGTGCAGATATTGCAGGTTTTCGGTTTACTGTTTGCCTTCGCGCTGGTGGTGCTGGTGCTGTATGTGCTGTACATGTACCTGGCGGATATCAATCAGACCAAGCAGGCCATCCGGCGCAACTTTCCCGTGCTTGGGCGCTTCCGCTACAAGTTCGAGCACCTGGGGGAGTTCTTCCGCCAGTATTTTTTTGCCCTGGACCGGGAGGAGCTGCCGTTCAACCGCGCCCAGCGCAGCTGGGTTTACCGCGCGGCCAAGAACGTGGATTCAACCATCGCCTTCGGCTCCACGCGCCCGCTCAACCAGCCCGGTGACGTGCTGTTCCTGAATCACCCCTTCCCGACCCTTGAGAAGGATGCTGTGCCGCCGATGGAGGTCACCTTTGGCGAGGGTTACGCCGAGCAGCCCTATACCACCAGTGCTATCGTCAATATTTCTGCCATGAGCTTCGGCGCTTTGTCAGTGCCCGCGGTGACCGCGCTCTCCCATGGCGCTGCCAGGGCGGGTATCTGGCTCAATACCGGTGAGGGCGGGCTGTCCGACTACCACCTGAGTGGCGGTTGCGACATTGTTTTTCAGATCGGTACGGCCAAATACGGCGTGCGGGATCTGGACGGCTCCCTGAGTGACGACAAGCTGCGCCGGCTGGCGGAGCTGCGCCAGGTGAAAATGTTCGAGCTGAAACTCTCGCAGGGGGCAAAGCCCGGCAAGGGCGGCATACTGCCCGGCGTCAAGGTCACCAAAGAGATCGCCCGGGTGCGGGGTATTCCGGTGGGGGAGGATTCCATCAGCCCCAACGGCCACCCGGAGTTTCACAGCGTCGATGGGCTGCTGGATATGATCCGGCATATTCGCCAGGTCACCGGCAAACCCACCGGCTTCAAGTGCGTGGTCGGTACCAGTGACTGGTTACACGAAATGTGCGAGCGCATCCGGCTGCGGGGGCTCGAGTACGCGCCGGACTTTATCACCATCGACAGTGCCGACGGTGGCACCGGCGCCGCGCCCCAGAGCCTGATGGATTATATGGGGCTGCCCATCAACCGCAGCCTGCCGCTGGTGGTCGACCTGCTGGCGCAATACGGCCTGCGGGAAAGGGTCAGGATCATCGCTTCGGGCAAGCTGCTGACGCCGTCGATGGTGGCCTGGGCGCTGGCGATGGGGGCGGATTTTGTCAACTGTGGGCGCGGTTTCATGTTCGCGCTGGGCTGTATCCAGGCCATGCAGTGCAACAAGAATACCTGCCCGACCGGGGTGACCACCCACAATCCGGACCTGCAGCAGGGGCTGGACCCGGTGGACAAGGCGGAGCGGGTTGCCAGTTACGCCCGCAATCTGGCCTACGAGGTGGGCACCATCGCCCACTCCTGTGGTGTGCGCGAGCCGCGACAGCTCCGCCGCCATCATGTGGAAGTGATCAACGAGCGCGGCCTGGCAACGCCACTGGCGGAACTGGTGCCGGAGGTGCAGCCGAAATCGGTGATTGCCTCCGACAGGGGTGTTCAGTAACCGGGCGCGAGACAGGAGCGCGGCGATGGAATCGGCCGATAGTGTCATCAGACTGGTGGGGCAGGGGTTGTATATGGCGGTCGCCGCCGTGGCCGGGCTGGCTCTGGCGCGTGTACTGCGCACCGACAACACCCTCGGCTGTCTGCTCGCCGGCGTGCTCGCGGGTATGCTGCTGCCGGTGATGGATTTCGATACCGGCCTGCGCACCCAAAATCTGCAGGCGCTGGTTTTTTTCGTCATCCTGCCGGTGTTGATCTTCGAGGCCGCCTGGCAAATTGAGCCGGCCATTCTCAAGCGCTGGCTGGGTCCGGTGCTGCTCTTCTCCACCATCGGCGTTGCCCTCTCCGCCATTCTGATCGGCCTGCTGACCTACTACGGCAGTGATTATCACCGGGGGATTCCCTGGATTGCCGCCCTGCTGACCGGCGTTATTCTCGCGGCCACAGACCCGGTTTCGGTGGTGTGTAAATTGCGCGCGGAGGCTGCCGGCGAGGACCTGATTACGCTGGTGGAGGGGGAGAGCCTCTTCAACGATGCGGCGGCCATCCTTCTGTACAGCCTGACCCTCGGGGTGGCCCTGCAGTTGGTGCTGGCGGGCGGCGCCGGCAGTGGCGAAGCGCCCGGGGTGGGTGCCGTCACGGTATTTTTCCTCGCCACGTTTTTTGGCGGCGTGGCTGTCGGTCTGCTTTGTGGACTGGTGACGGCAATTGCAGTCCTGCTGCTGCGCTCCGCTGGCGCCGCTTTGCTGGTGTTGTTGCTGGCGGCTTTCGGCAGCTTTTACCTGGCGGAACATGTGGTGCATGTCTCAGGCATTCTGTCGGTCATCACCTGTGCCATCGTCGCCCGCATCTGCCTGCGTGAACAGCAGTCCTCCTTCCTGGTACATGCCGCTCCCACCTGGCAGTGGCTCAGTCTGATATTCAGTGCGCTGATTTTCGTCATTATGGGCCTGCTCATTACCTGGGAAATGTTTACCCAGCTGTGGCTGGCGATGATTGTGGCCATTGCCGCAGCGGTGGGTGCCCGGGCGCTGACGATTTTTATGCTGGCGCCTTTGGCGCGCTTTATTGGCCCGCCCATTCCCAAGGAATGGCGGCTGGTGATGGGCTGGGGCGGATTGCGCGGGGTGGTGGCGGTGGCGCTGGCGCTGTCACTACCAACGGAATTGCCCTACTGGTGGACAATTCAGTCCATGGTGTTTGGCGTGGTGCTGTTTTCCCTGTTGGTACAGGGGACGACTTGCAGCTGGCTGCTGGGCAAGCCGCGTCTCAATGGCGGCAATTTAAATGGCGGCAATGTAAGTGGTGGCAATGTAAGTGGTGGCAATGTAAGTGGCGGAAAGGGACCGGCTGATAGTCGGGAGTGAACGTGGTCAGTGTGAGTGCTGTCAGCGCGTGATTGCACCGCTCTGAAACTGAGCGGCGGCGCCAATGGCGCCGCCCTCCCGCTGCTCGCGGTTGGTGCACTGCTGCAGCATCCCCGCCAGGGTCAGCAGTACCAGAGCGATTAAAAGTGCAATCACGACGCGTTTCACCTGGAGCCCTCAGCTTGACTCATGTAGAGCCCTCAGCGCTTTAAAAAAGCCCTCAGCGGTTCAAAAAGCCCTCAGCGCTTTAAAAAACTCAGCGTTGTTAAAAACCACAGCGGTCTAAACAAAAGCTCTCAGCTTGGTTTATGCAAATCCCATAGAGTGGGCTTATGCAAAGCCCTTAGCGGATTAAGCAAAAGCCCTTAGCGGATTAAGGGAAAAGCCCTCAGCGGATTAAGGGAAAAGCCCTCAGCGGATCACGCCACAAGCTACCCGGGCGCCGCCACCACCGAGCGCCATGGGCTCGTCGGAATAGTTGTCACCGCCGGCATGGATCATCAGCGCGCGCCCCTTGAGGTCGGCGAGTTTCAGGCGCGGTGCCAGCACCGGGCTGTTGGCCTTGCCATCGGCATCGACAAACAGGGCGGGCAGGTCGCCCAGGTGGCCAGTGCCCCAGGGAAAGCTGTGGCGGTTGGTTTGCTCGGGATCGTAGTGACCGCCGGCGGCAAGGGCCGGCACCATCTTGCCGTCTTTCTCAGCGGGCTCACAGCTGGGGTTCTGGTGCACGTGGAAGCCGTGCAGGGTGCCGGGAGCGGGCAGGCCTTCCAGCATCGGTGTAAACACCACCCCGTATTTCGATTCGGTGGCCACCACCTTGCCGAGAGATTTGCCCACCCCGTCCTTGCCGACAGAGTGCATCTCGACCACCACTTCCGCCTGGGCGAAAGCGGCCAGGGAAAGCGCCGCGGCGCCCAGCAAAAAACGACAGTTCACTTTCATGTTCTGCTCCTCCATGCCATCTGCGCGCACAGGGCTGCGTCAGTTGGCGCTTAAATTGGTGTGACTGTTCCCTGAGTTTAGAAGGTGTGGACGGAAGTGCCCAACGCCTTTCAGGTTCGGGGAACCGGCGGTCATTGGAACATAAATCCGGGGTGCCGGTAAAAGTCAGCGGGCCGGGCCTGTCTAATTGGCGCTGCCCGGCCGACTCCCCCGTTGCTGCCACTGTTACGGCGCAGATTATCTTGAGGCCCGCTGTCTTAAGGGGCGCAGCCTTCTTAAGAGCCACTGCCTTGAGGAACACAGCTTTGAAGATCAGTGCCCGCTGAGAAGCTGGCAGCTGACCACCGTTACCAGTTGAGGATCACTTTGCCCGACTGGCCGGAGTCCATGGTGTCAAAGCCGCGCTGGAACTCCTCCACCGGGAACTGGTGTGTGATGATGGGTTCCAGGTTGAGGCCGGACTGAATCAGGCTGGCCATCTTGTACCAGGTTTCGAACATCTCGCGGCCGTAGATGCCTTTGATCATCAGGCCCTTGAAGATGACCTGGCTCCAGTCGATCGCCATTTCGCTGGAGGGAATGCCGAGCATGGCGATCTTGCCGCCGTGATTCATGGCGGAGAGCATCTCGCGAAAGGCCACCGGTACCCCGGACATCTCCAGCCCCACGTCGAAGCCCTCGCCCATGCCCAGATCCCGCATCACCTCGGTGAGTTTTTCTTTACTGACATTGACGGCGCGGGTGGCGCCTATCTTGCGCGCCAGTTCCAGCCGGTAGTCGTTGATATCGGTAATGACCACGTGGCGCGCCCCCACATGGCGCGCCACCGCCGCGGCCATGATGCCGATGGGCCCGGCACCGGTAATCAGCACATCTTCGCCCACCAGGTCGAACGACAGGGCCGTGTGCACGGCGTTACCGAACGGGTCGAAGATGGCCGCCAGATCGTCGGAGATATTCGCCGGAATCTTGAACGCGTTCAGGGCCGGGATGACCAGATACTCGGCAAAAGACCCCTGGCGATTCACGCCCACGCCGATGGTGTTGCGGCAAAGGTGGCGCCGGCCGGCGCGGCAGTTGCGGCAGTGCCCGCAGGTGATGTGCCCCTCACCGGAAACCCGGTCGCCAATCTCGAATCCTGCCACTTCCTGGCCCATGGCCACCACCTCGCCCACATATTCGTGGCCGACCACCATGGGTACCGGAATGGTCTTCTGCGACCACTCGTCCCAGTGGTAGATGTGCATATCGGTGCCGCAGATGGCGGTTTTGCGGATCTTGATCAGCAGGTCGTTGTGGCCCGGTTGCGGAATCTCCACATCCGTCAGCCAGATACCCGGCTCGGCCTTGAGTTTTGACAGTGCTTTCATGCTGAGTCCCGTTTCTGGCCCAGGTTATGCGGCCAGCACAAGGCCCGGGGTCCACTTGTGGCGGAACCCGGGGTGCGGTGAATGAATGGCTCAAATGATATTGAGTTCTCTGCCCACTTCCACGAAAGCGTCGATACAGCGGTCGAGCTGCTCGCGGGTGTGGGCGGCGGACATCTGCGTGCGGATGCGCGCCTGGCCCTGGGGGACCACTGGGTAGAAGAAACCCACAACGTAGATGCCGCGTTCCAGCATTTTGTCGGCCATTTTCTGGGCCAGGGCCGCGTCGCCCACCATGACCGGGATGATGGGATGGTCGGCGCCGGCGAGGGTGAAGCCGGCTTCACGCATGCGGCGGCGGAAATAGGCGGAGTTTTCCTGCAATTTCTGCCGCAGGGCGCCGCCCTCCATCAACATATCCAGCACTTTCAGGGACGCGTTGACGATGGCCGGAGCGACGGAATTGGAGAACAGGTAGGGGCGCGAGCGCTGGCGCAGCAAGTCGATGATCTCTTTGCGCCCGGAGGTGTAGCCGCCGGAGGCGCCGCCCAGCGCCTTGCCGAGGGTGCCGGTGAGGATGTCGACCCGCTCGAGCACGCCGCAATACTCGTGGGTGCCGCGACCATGCTGGCCGAGAAAACCCACCGCGTGGGAATCGTCCACCATGACCAGCGCATCGTATTTGTCCGCCAGATCACACAGGGTTTTCAGGTCGGCGATCACGCCGTCCATGGAGAAGACGCCGTCGGTGGCGATCAGCTTGGTACGGGCGCCGGCGGCATCCGCCTGTTGCAGCTTCTCTTCCAGGTCCGCCATATCGTTGTTGGCATAGCGGAAGCGCTGGGCCTTGCACAGGCGCACACCGTCGATAATAGAGGCGTGGTTGAGCGCATCGGAAATGATGGCGTCTTCGGGGCCGAGCAGTGTCTCGAACAGGCCGCCGTTGGCATCGAAACAGGAAGTGTAGAGGATGGTGTCCTCGGTGCGCAGGAACTCCGACAGGCGAAATTCCAGCGCCTTGTGAATGTCCTGGGTGCCACAAATAAAACGCACAGACGCCATGCCAAAGCCGTACTGCTCCAGCCCTTCCTTCGCCGCTGCGATCAGTTCCGGGTGATCGGCGAGGCCGAGATAGTTATTGGCGCAGAAGTTCAGTACCGGCAGCTCGTTGTTGACCTGAATCTCGGCGGCCTGTGGGGAGGTGATGATGCGCTCCCGCTTGTAGAGGCCATCGGCTTCGATCTGCCGCAGTTCATCGCGCAGGCGCTGGAAGAATTGCCCTGACTTGGATTCTGACTTGCTCATGGTGTGCTGATTTACTCCTCGGATATGCGCTTGTGGCGCCCGGCTGCGGGTGTCGCGGATTGCGCGTGCACAGTGCCGAATACAGGATGTTAGTGTTTACACCGCAATCTCACACTCGCGGGCCTCTTGGGCTCTGAGCGGGCTTTCCCCCTGGCGGTCGATGGTGCGGCAGGTGGTGGCGAACTCCAGCGCTTCCTCGGCATCGTCGAACAGCATCTGCCACAGCAGTTGCTGGTCGTCCTGGCGCACGGCGCTGACCGCGGTGCAGTTGCGCTGGTTGGCAATCACAATTTCAACGAATGTGGTATTTGAATTCAACAATTCGGACATGGTCCCTCCAGGTTAAAAAACGGTGGAGGGCTGACGTGGAAGCAGTACAGCGAGTTGCGCTATTCCGGTTGGATTACTCGATGTTTTATGTTTGAAAACCGAGTCTCATCCCCTCTCTCCGTTTTTTGGCGGTGAGCGGGAAACCACCTTGCCCCGGTTGGCAGGTTGGCGTTGGCGTCAGCCACTCTCTTGATGTCCGAGGGAAAGATAGCCGCGCGGGAATGGACAGTCAATAAAACTGCCCCCGCGAGGGGGCAGTAAAGAGGTTTATGCCGGCATCTGTACGGATTTCAGTTCGACAAACTCGTCGAGGCCGGCTCTGCCGAATTCACGACCGTTGCCGGAGCGCTTGTAGCCGCCAAATGGCGCGTCGTAGTTGAACTCGCCACCGTTGACGAAACACAGTCCCGCCTCGAGCCGGCGCACCAGCGGCAGCGCGCTCTCGGCATCCTTGGCCCAGACACCGCTGGACAGGCCGTACTCGCTGTCGTTGGCGATGGCGATGGCCTCGTCGATGTCCTGGTAGGAAATAAGGCAGATCACCGGGCCGAAGATTTCTTCGCGGGCGATGGTCATGTCGTTGGTGACATCGGCAAACACCGTGGGTTTTACGTAAAAACCTTTCTCTAGGCCCGCGGGCGCTTCGGCACCGCCGGCCACCAGGCGCGCTCCTTCGCTGATGCCTTTTTCGATATAGCCGCGCACGATATCCCGCTGGCGGGCGGAGGAGAGCGGCCCCATAAAGGCGTCCTCGCCTTTGCCGATCCTGACGCCCTCGGCGACGCGCTTGGCGATTTCCACCGCTTCCTCGTAGCGCTCGGCGGGCACCAGCATGCGGGTCAGCGCGGTGCAGGTCTGCCCGGTATTGATGAAGACGTCTTCGCAGCCCCAGCGCACGGCGGCTTCAAAATCCGCGTCGGCGGTGAGGATAAACGGCGACTTGCCGCCCAGCTCCTGGCACACGCGCTTGACGGTGGGAGCGGCAGCGCGGGCCACTTCCACGCCGGCGCGGGTGGAGCCGGTAAAGGAGACCATGTCGATGCCCGGGTGCGAAGACAGCGCCGCGCCGACAATGGGGCCGGCGCCGGGCACCAGGTTGAAAACACCCGCCGGCAATCCCACCCCGTCGATGATTTCCGCCATCACATAGTCCTGCAGCGGCGTCATTTCCGAGGGTTTGGCGATCATGGTGCAGCCGGCGGCGATGGCCGGCGCCACCTTGCCGACAAACTGGTGCAGGGGGTAGTTCCACGGGGTGATGAAACCGCACACACCCACCGGGTCGCGCATGATCAGGGAGTGGGCGGCTTTTTCCGTCTCCTCCATCAGGTAAGCGCGCTCGGCGTAAAAACGCGTGGCGTAGATGGGCCCGTCCACATGCAGCCATCCGGTGATGTGCGCCGGGCAGCCCAGTGCCACCGAAATCGCCTCGATCAGCTCCTCCCGGCGCGCCTGCATGCCGTCGGCAATGGCGTTCAGGAAAGCGGCGCGCTCCGCGGCGGAGGTGCGGCGCCAGCTCTGGAAGGCCCGGCGGGCTGCCCGCACCGCCAGATCCACATCTTCTGTGGTGCCCTGGATGACCTCACAGATTTTTTCTTCGCTGGCCGGGCAGATGACGGCGTGCCGGTCGCCGCCGTGGGAATCCTGCCACTGGCCATTGATATACAGTTTGTCGGTACGCAGTTTGCTGAAGTCAGTCATAACATCTATTCCGTCGGCGCCTTGCTCAGGGCGCGGTAATTTCAATCAGGGTCGGTGTGTCGCGGCCCAGGGCCTCGGCAATGGCCGGCCCCAGCTGTTCGGGGCGCTCGATCCGGCAGCCCTCGGCACCGAAGGACCTGGCCAGCGCCGGGAAATCCGGGGTGCGCAGGTTAACGCCTTCCTGTGGCACCTTGGCGGCGTCCATGTAGTCGCGGATTTCGCCGTATCCGGCATTGTTCCACACCAGGATCGGCAGCGGCAGCTTCTGTTCCACCGCCACCGCCAGCTCGCCGAGAGTAAACATCAGACCGCCATCGCCGATCAATGCCACCACATCGCGCTCGGTGGCAAGGCTGGCACCGATGGCCGCCGGCAGGGCGAAGCCGAGGGTGCCGTAGCCGGTGGTGCAGGTCACGTGGCTGCGGGCCTGGTAAAGGGGCAGGGCGTGGTTGGTGTTGTAGGCCAGCTGGGTGGAGTCGGTGACCAGAATGCCGTCGTCGGGCAGGGCTGCGCGCAGCGCCTGTACCCAGGGGAACCGCTCCTCGGAACCCGGCCACCACTCGGCGCGACAGCGCTCGAGGATCTGCTGCAGTTCCGCGGCGGCGGTTTGCTGCCGCTCGGCGTCGCCCGCGGGGAGGGCGCGGTTCAGCTGCGCCAGCGTCTCGCCGGCGTCTGCGCAAATCGCCAGATCGGGATTGCCATTGCAGACCAGCTGACCGGGGTCTATATCCACACGGATCAGCTTGCCCTTGAATGCGTAATTCTCCCCCACCAGGTTGCGGTCGGTCTCCGCCAGCTCGGTGGCCACCGCCAGAACCACATCGGCGTTTTCCAGCCGCTCGCGCACGGCGCTGAAAGTCAGGTTGGCGCCACCGCACAGTGGATGGCGCTCGTCGACGATGCCTTTGGCGGCCAGGGATTCGAACACCGGTGCCGCCAGCTTCTCCGCCAGTGCCGTGGCATCGGCAGCGCAGGCCTGGGCGCCGCCGCCGAGCAGGATGACCGGGCGCTCGGCATTCTTCAGCCACTGGCTGGCGGTGTCGATGGCGGCGCTGCCGGCCGCCGGCAGTGCCGCAGCCGGGGCTGCGCGGTAGTCATCGATGGCGCCGGGCATGGGTGCCGGAAAGAGATCGATGGGGATTTCGATATGCACCGGTCCCGGGCGGCTGGATGACAGCAGCTGAAAAGCGCGCTGGATGACCTCCGGCAGCTGTTCGGCCTGGGTGAGGGTGTGCTGCCACAGGCAAAAGCCGCGGCTGACATCGCTCTGGCGGGGCAGCTCGTGCAGGCGTCCCCGGCCCATGCCCAGATCCTCGCGGCGGTTTACCGCAGAAATCACCAGCATGGGGATGGAATCGGAATAGGCCTGCGCCATGGCGGTGGCCGCATTGGTGAGGCCGGGGCCGGTAATCAGGAAGCAGACGCCTGTCTTGCCGCTGGCGCGGGCGTAGCCATCCGCCATAAATGCCGCGCCCTGCTCGTGGCGGGGCGTGACATGCTGCAGGCCACTGCCGGGCAGACCGCGATAGAGTTCGATGGTGTGGACGCCGGGGATACCGAAAACTTTTTCAACCTGGTATTCGCGCAGCAGGCGCATCAACACCTGGGCACAAGTGGGTGCGGAAGACATAACTGCTCTTTTCCCTGTTTGTTGTATGTTCAGGATGGCCGAGCCTAGCCGGGCCGCAGGAAGCGCGCAAGCGCCCGCAGAGTCTGCATTTAAAGCGGGAAATTCACCGGAAAATATCGAAACGCCGCGCGCACTGGCGGAAAACTTGGGGCCTTACAGGCCTGTGGGAAAATGTAGCGGAGGCAGTACACTTACGGCAGAGAAAAAGAGGATGGAGTTCTATGGATATCGATCAGTGGCGGCGCGAGTACCTGCGCGGAGGTCTCAATCGCTCAGACCTGAAGGGTGACCCCGTCGAGCAGTTTGAACAGTGGCTGCAGGAAGTGGTGGAAACGGAGCTGTCCGACCCCAGTTGCATGAGCCTGTCCACCGTGGACAGTGAGGGCCAGCCATCCCAGCGCATTGTGCTGCTGAAGGGCTACGATGCGCGCGGGTTTACCTTCTACACCAATTTGCAGAGCCACAAGGCGCGGGACCTGGAGCAGAACCAGAAGGTCTGCCTGCTGTTCCCGTGGCAGTCGGTTGAGCGCCAGGTGATTGTCTACGGTCATGCCGAGAAGCTGACCCGGCCAGAGGCGGAGGCCTATTTCCACACCCGTCCCCGGGACAGCCAGCTGGCCGCCTGGGCCTCACACCAGAGCGATGTGGTCGAGTCGCGTGAACAGCTCGAAAACCGTTTCGAGGAGATGAAAGCCCGTTTTGGTGACGGTGAAATCCCCTTGCCGGAGTTCTGGGGTGGCTATCGGGTGGTGCACCATGCGGTTGAATTCTGGCAGGGCCGTGCCAGCCGCCTGCACGACCGCTTTATCTACCGCCGCCAGGGGGATGACAACTGGCAGCTGGAACGGCTCTCGCCGTGAGCCTTATCTTCATGGCCATTATTTCCGTGGTCCTTGTCTCCGCGCTATCGGTCCTCTCGATACCGTCGCTGTAGTTCCACGCGATTTGCCAGCGCCCGGTGCCGACCGGGCGTGCTTTCTGTTTTTGCCTGTTGTCGCGGGTGCATTCTGTTACGCCCCCACATGACTCGCCGGCAGGTGGCAGGTGGCTGGTGGCTGCGAGCTGGGGTCTTAGATCATCTCAGAAAGTCTTTTATTGCAGCCCTTCGTCTCTCCTTTTACGCCCTCCGCTGGTTGCCTTCGGCCATCCCTGCTTGCCATTGCTCCTGCGCGTATTCCTTGCTGTTTCTCGGCACTTTTTCGCAGCGGTTTCCCGACCGTCTCGGGAGGCTGCAATATTCATCCGTACTCTTCAGCGCATGGTTTTCGCCTGGGATGTGGATGCACAGCCATGGTGCGCGGCGGCAGGTAAGTCAACCGAGGCAGGAAGGCGATCCGCTGACTGCGCCGCTGCGTAGAAAAAACAGCATTAAAAGGGCCGATATGTCGACGGGTTATCTTCCTCTGGTCACAGGGTGGGGGTACTCTTGAATGCATCGGCATGATGCCGAGGTACTCAGCGCGGTCACTGGTCGGAACTCCGAAAATAATCATAAACGGAGTAAAGCAGTACCGATCGCGGTGAATCCGTTGCTGCCAATAAAAATGTTCAAATGGCAATGGAGAGAAAATATGGGACGTCAATTCAACCGAGGCAGCGCCTCTGTGATGCTGTCCACCTGTTCAGTGGCGGCGCTCTGGCTCGCCAGCGGCATCGGCGCGGTGCAGGCGGCCGAGGGCGCCGTGGGCACCATTATGGAAGAGGTGCAGGTCACCGCGCGCAAGCGCGCCGAAGCGGAGCGTCTGCAAGAAGTGCCGGTAGCGGCAACGGCTTATTCCGGCGACCAGCTGGAGGCACTGCAAACCAAAGACCTGCAGAGCCTGTCTTTCAAAATGCCGAACGTGCAGCTGGATGATATCGGCACGGTAAAAAACACCGCGAACTTCACCGTGCGCGGCCTCGGCGTCAACAGCTCCATCCCCTCCATTGATCCCACCGTCGGGGTGTTTGTCGACGGTATGTACATGGGCGTGAACGCCGGTGTGGTTACCGACCTGTTCGACCTGGAGGGCATTGAGGTGCTGCGCGGCCCGCAGGGGTTGCTGTTCGGGCGCAACGTCACTGGCGGTGCGGTGGTGATTCGCACCGCGCGCCCAACCGAGGAGTTCTCCAGCAAGGTCAAGGTTTCCACCACCGACAATCTGGATTCCGTGGTTGCCACCAGCGTCAATGGTGCCATTACCGATAGCGTCAATGGCCGCCTCACCGCCTATTACAACAACGACCAGGGCTGGTTTGAAAACGTCTACACCGGCAACGACAAGGCCGGTGCCTCCGAGACCTGGTTTATTCGCCCCAGCTTCAGTGTCGCACTGTCGGAAACCGCCGAGCTGCTGGTGCGCATGGAGCACGGCCGCATGGATTCCGATGGCGTCGTGGCGCAGAACCGCGGTGTGCCAATATTCACCTCAGGTGGCTCTCTTGTTGAGCCTGGCGCACAGCAGATCGCAGGGTCAGTAGGCGCTACCGATTGGGATAACAGCGCCGACTCCTTCGAGGTGGCGCAAAATGAAGAGGGCTTCCAGGACGACGAGTGGTCCCAGGTGATCACCGAGTTCACCCAGGACGTGGCCTTCGGCAACGGCACCATCACCAATATTCTCGCCTGGCGGCAATACGAGGCACTGGGGCTGGGTGATATCGACTCCCTGCCGATTACCGCCTTCCACGCCAACACCAGTGTCGATCAGAGCCAGCTTTCCAACGAGCTGCGCTATGCCGGCCGTTTTGGCGCGACCTCCCTGACCACCGGCCTTTACTGGTTCAGTCAGGATCTCACCTATCTTGAAAACCGTATTCTGCCCCTGTCGGCCCCTGGCGGCCTCAACTGGACCGGAGGCGGCCAGCAGGATCACGAGGCCAAAGGCATCTTCGCGCAGGCGGATATCGACCTGAATGAATCCTGGGTGCTCACTCTGGGTGGCCGCTACTCCACCGAAGACAAGGACGCGCGGATTGCCACCATTCCGCTCGACCTTTGTACCCTCGATGGCTGTGCGGCTTACGATTTCGAGGACAGTGAATCCTGGAATGCCTTTACCCCCAAGATCGGCCTGCAGTGGAATCTCGCCGACAACGCGCAGATTTATTCCATCTGGACCAAGGGTTTCCGCAGTGGCGGCTACAACATGCGCAATACCGGTATCGACCCCAATAGCGGTAACCCCTATCAGCCAGGCCCCACCGATCAGGAGGAACAGACCAGTTTCGAGATCGGCGGCAAGGCTGAGTGGCTGGATGGGCGTGTGCGCACGAACCTGGCATTGTTCCACAACACCATTGAGGATATGCAGCGGGAAGAAAACCTGAGCGATGTCATCTCCGGAGTGGTGCAGATTATTCGCAATACCGCCGATGCCACTATTCGCGGTGCCGAGTTTGAAGCCATGGCCGCGGCCACAGACAACCTGTTGTTCACCATGAATGTGGGTTATGTGGACGGTGATTATGACAAGGTGTTCGGTGATATCAGTGGTGACGGTGTCGTCGACGACGTGGATCTGGGCCTGGAAATTCCGCGACTGGCGCCCTGGACCTACGGCGTGGGTCTGGTGCACGACCTGGCCCTTGATTCTCTGGGCACTGTTACCTCGCGGCTGAACTTCAACCATCGCGATGCGGTGGCTTACACCGACAACAACGTCGGCCTGCTTTCTGAGGCGGACATGCTGGATTTCAGCATCGGTTTTGCCCCGGATGCGGGCAACTATCAGCTGACACTTTTCGGCCGCAATATGCTCGATGAAGTGACCGAGGGCAACAACACGCAGCTGCCTGCCAACCTCGGTGGTTCAGGTGCCAGCTTCACGCCGCTTAACAAGGGCCGGGTAATGGGTATTGAGTTGACCTATGACCTGTAATCCTGCCTAGAATAACAGCCCGGCACTGCCGGGCTTTTTTATTTGTGGATTTCTTCACTGGTCACACTGGCCGAGTTTTCTCTAAGGATGTGTATGCGCTATATCGACCTGCCCGAATACGGTGATGCGAATGTGATGCGGGTTGCTGAAATGGAAATACCAGAACCCGGTGATGGCGAGGTGCTGATTCGCGTTGCCGGGGCCGGCATCAACCGCCCCGACATTGTTCAGCGCCAGGGGCTCTATCCGCCGCCGCCGGGAGCCTCCCCGGTGCTGGGGCTGGAAGTCGCGGGGGAGATCTGCGCACTGGGCAATGGGGTGGCGCGCTGGCGGGTTGGTGACCTGGTCTGCGCGCTCGCCAATGGCGGCGGTTATGCGGAGTACGTGGTGGTGCCGGCGGCCCAGTGCCTTCCCGTGCCGGCAAATCTCAGCATGGCGGAGGCGGCGGCGTTGCCCGAGACGCTGTTCACGGTCTGGAGCAATGTTTTTGACCGCGCACAACTGCGTGCGGGGGAAATATTGCTGGTGCATGGAGGCTCATCGGGCATCGGCACCACGGCAATCCAACTGGCCAGCAATCTGGGCGCGCGGGTTTTTGTTACCGCCGGCTCCGACGAAAAGTGCGCGGCCTGTGAGGCTCTGGGGGCGGAGCGGGCGATCAATTACCGTAGCGCCGATTATGTGGAGGTCATCAAGGAAGCCACCGATGGCCACGGTGCTGATGTCATTTTGGATATGGTGGGCGGCGATTATGTGAATCGCAACCTCCGCCTGGCGGCGAAAGACGGCCGTATCGTCAATATCGCGTTTCTTCAGGGCGCCAAAGTCGAGGTCAATCTGTTGCCGGTCATGCTGAAGCGCCTGACCCTGACCGGGTCGACCCTGCGGCCCCAGCCCCTCGAGGTGAAGGCGCGGATCGCCCAGGCCCTGGAAGAAAAGGTGTGGCCGTTGATTGAGGCCGGCAAGGTGCGCCCGCAAATCGCCGCGACATTCGCTCTGGAAGATGTCGCCGCGGCTCACCGGCTGATGGAGTCCAGCAGCCATATCGGCAAGATAGTGCTGACTCTATAGCGCTGGCTCTGCAGGGCGGGTTCGGTGAGTGGGTCTGTAGAGTGGGTTCGGTAGAGCGGGTTTTGTAATGGCGCCGGCGAGTCACGGCCCGAGTGTAATGCCCGCGCAGCCGGAAAATATCCGGCTGCACTTTTCACCGGCGGGCAACTTGAGTTCAGACACACGCCTGCGCCGTTACGCTTTTATCAGTTGGCCCTGTTGGCCCCGCTGGCCCAACTGGAGAAGAGATTCCACGGCTGGAATTTGCCCCGCTGCCTCTGCGCGACTTCCCCGGAGGCCATGTCGGTATAGGCGCGATACAGGTTTCTGATGTTGCGAACATACGCTACCGGCTCGGAGCCGCGAGCGTAACCGTAGCGGGCTTTCTCGAAGTAGCGCGGTTCGGAAAGTTTCAGCATGGCGACCTCGACATTGTCGAACCACTTGTTCGGGTCCAGGTTCAACTGTTTGGCCAGCTCCTGGGCGTCGCGCAGGTGGCCGATGCCGGCATTGTAGGCGGCGAGGGAGAACCAGACTTTTTCGTCCGCGGGGAGCTCGTTGCCAAACCGCTCCTTCAGCCAATCCAGGTATTTTGTGCCGGCATGCACGGAATGCTCAGGATCAAAAAGCGGCGTATTGAAGCCCATCTCCTGAGCGGTCCGGGGCATTACCTGCATCAGGCCCTGCGCGCCCATATGGGATTCAGCCTTGGGGTCGAAATTGCTCTCCTGCCAGATCTGCGCGACCACCATGCGCCAATCCAGGTTGTGCTTGGCCGCATATTTTTTCGCGATCTCATCATAGGGAGACAGTGCCTTGCCCGGTTGCAGCTGGTTTTTTGCCCGCTCTACATTCCTCGATTCCGGCAGGAAATAGTTGTCGACCATTTTTCGGTTTTTTTCCTCGGCGAGAAACTGGTTCAGGAAGCTGTTGAGCTTGTCCAGCAGGCTGCGGTTACCTTCCAGTACCATCCAGCCCTGTGACATGGGGCCGCTGACTGCGATGCCCTGCTGCAGCTGCGGATACAGTGCGCGCTGCAGGTCGGCGAGATTGGCGTCTTCAAGAGTCGCGTCCAGCTCGCCATTGGCGACGCCTTCGACAATGTCTTCAAAAGAATACTCTTCCGGTGCGGTCTCGATTTTTACGTCGATGCCCTCGCTCTGCAGTTTCTTGGCGATATTCATGAAGGCGGAGTCGGGCCGCAGGGTGAGGGTTCTGCCAGAGAGATCCTGCAGGGTTTTTATGGGGGCTTTTCCGTCGCTGCTCATGACCACAACCGATGTCTCCAGGATGGGGGCGCTGAACGCGATACCCGCATTGCGGCGCTCCTCGGTCATTGTGGTCGATGCCCCTGCCAGGTCTGCCCGCCCGCTTTCCACATATTCGATCAGGCTCTCTGTGTCCGGAACAACGATGACCTGCAGCTCCAGATCGTTGGCTTTGGCAAAGGCGCTGACTAATTCATAGTCAAGACCTGAGAGGACGCCTTTCCAGATAAAGTAACCGGGGCCATTGTAAGTGGCGAAGCGCAGCACCCCTGATGCCTTGATGGCATCCCAGTCCGCTTCTCTATCTGCGGGCGCCTTCACCATGGTTTTGGTGAGGAAATTGTTGATCCGTGTCTGCAGTTCGGGCGCGGACTTCCTGACTGCCCATGCTAGAGAGATCGGCTCGCCGACGGGAGAGCTGACTTTCAGCTCCGGGTAGTAGCGCTGCAGGTCTTCGGCATGGTTTTTTGGCATCAGGACAATGGGCGGGGAGCTGCTGTCCATTGAGTCCTTGATTGCATTAATCAGCCCGCTGGCGGGCAACTCCGTCACCTTCAGGTTGGCGGCAGGATTGTCGGCGGCAAACTGCTGGGCATTTTTCGCCAGCTGGCTGTCGCTGAGGACGAGAATCTCGGTGTCCTTCAGGTCTTTGATGTGCCCGAGGTCCGGGCCTTTTTTCCCGGTAACCAGTACCTGCTCGGTGATCCGCAATGGTTCGGAAAGGCCAAGTGTCTCGCTGCGCTCTTCATTCATCAGCAGATTATCAGCGAACACATCGGCCTCGCCCCTGTTCAGCATTTCAATACCTTCCTCGGCGGTTTCCACCGCGGTGAAGTGCGGCTTCAGGCCCAGCTTTGCCGCCAGCCGCTCGGCGAGATGGACATTCTGCTGGCTGACAATACCGCTGCGGGGCAGATAGTTTTCCGGATCTTCGGCAAGGTAGACAAAACGGATAGTGCCCCGATCCTTGATGGCGGAAAGGTCGCCGGTTTCCTGGTATTTGCGGAATCGCGGGTCGGGCTGCGCCCAGCGCGAAGAGTCGGCGGACACGCTGCCCTGATCTTCGCTTTCTCCTGTGTCCCGGCGCTCGCAACCGGCCACCAACAATAGCGCGATGGCCAGCAGGGGGATCAATAGCCGATAGGTGTCCAGCCTGTATGCTGTAAGGCTGAATGTCTTTGGCCGGTCAGGAGAAGCCCTTAGCGGTTTAGGGGCGGCCGTAAGCGCTATCGGCAAAACCCTGTAAGAGGCGGGTTGTGAGAGAGGATGGTTGCCCATGTCGATCTCCAGCTGGCTGCATGGGAGCGCTGATGGGCCAGGCTGCAACTGTTCGCGGCAATTTCAGGCAGCGGCAGCATCAGGGCATCCAGTGTTTACATCGCGCTTGCGCTGCCGTGCCATTTCCCATCAGTAACTCTCCGCAGACCCGGCTCCGGCTGTGGAGGCAGACTGCGGTATTGAGACCATGTCGAGGTCATAGGCTAACAGGGTAGTGTTGGTTGCGGGCGGCCACGACTGTGCGCCGGCCGCCCGCGCTGAAAGAAATTGAAAGAACTGAAAGAGCTGCGGTTATAAACCCCTGCGTCTGTAAAAACAGAAGTTACCGATCCACAGAAGAAATTACTCGACGATGGCCGAGAACTCTCCATCGGCCAGCTGGGCGGTTACCCGCTGGCCGGAGCGCAGGGCGGTCGCCTCTTTGATGACTCTCTGCTGGTCATCGCGCACGATGGCGTAGCCCCGCTGCAGTACCGCAAGCGGGCTGACGTTGTGCAGCAGTTGCACCAGGTGGCCGAGCCGGTCTTCGCGTCGCTGCAAGCGCTGCGTGATTGCCCGTTGCAGGCGCTCCTGAGCTGAGCTCAGTTGGTGCCGGCGATTGTCCAGTTGCCGTTGCGGGTGGCAGTGGTCAAACGCATTGCTGGC
This sequence comes from Microbulbifer aestuariivivens, assembly GCF_039545115.1. Classification (NCBI taxonomy): domain Bacteria; kingdom Pseudomonadati; phylum Pseudomonadota; class Gammaproteobacteria; order Cellvibrionales; family Microbulbiferaceae; genus Microbulbifer; species Microbulbifer aestuariivivens. The sequence continues at coordinate 120,837 of NZ_BAABRT010000002.1, forward strand.
GAGCAGCAGCTCCCGGCGGCGGCTCTGCAGCTGCTGACGTATGGCGCCACGCAGTCGCAGTTCCAGGTGGTCCAGGCGCTGCGCGCGGTTCTGCAGCTGTTCCCGGGGGTGGCGGATGCGGTTTCCGGTCAGCCGCACCTGCTGGTGCAGGTGGCGAAGTTGCAGCTGCATGGCACGCTGCAGGCGCAGGCCGGTTTCGCGAAACGTCTGCAACAGCTCGGCGGCATTGGCGCTGGCAATTTCCGCCGCCGCGGAGGGAGTGGGCGCGCGCAGGTCCGCCGCGAGGTCGGCAATGGTGGTGTCGGTCTCGTGGCCCACTGCGGAGATGGTGGGAGTCGGGCATTCCGCCAGGGCGCGGGCGACGATTTCCTCGTTGAACGGCCACAGGTCTTCGAGAGAACCGCCTCCGCGACCGACGATCAGCAGGTCGTGGCGACCCAGTTGGCCGGCGCGGCGGATTGCCGCCGCGATCTGCTCCGCGGCGCCCTGTCCCTGTACGGGAACCGGCCACAGTTCGATCTCGGCCGCGGGGAAACGCCGCCCGAGTACCTGGATCATGTCGCGCACCGCCGCGCCGGTGGGGGAAGTGACGATGCCGATATTGGCCGGCAGGTAGGGCAGGGGCTTTTTGCGCGCCGGATCGAACAGGCCCTCCGCCTGCAGTCGCGCCTTCAGGGCTTCCAGCTGGCGCATCAGCGCGCCAAAGCCGGCTTCTTCCATATGCTCGACGATCAGCTGGTATTCGCCGCGGCCCTCATAGAGGCTGACCCGGGCGCGGATCAGCACCTCGCGGCCATTTCCCGGGCGGAAGCGCACACTGCTGTTGCGGCCGCGGAACATGGCGCAGCGCACCTGGGCGCGGGCGTCTTTGAGGGTGAAATACCAGTGACCCGAGCTGGGGGTTGCGAAGTTGGAGATTTCGCCGCTGACCCACAGCAGAGGCACGCTGCTTTCCAGAAGGTGTTTGACCTCCCGGTTCAAATCGCTGACTGAGAGGACACTGCGTTTCGGGGCGGAGTTGGGCGGGGTCGATGGCATTTCTGACTCGCGCGGATAAATTTGGTGGGCCAATATTGCAGTATCGGTAATCGAGGTAAAGGCCTTTGCCAATTCCGGCGCCGAAGCGGGACGAAATCGTGCAAAAATAGGTTTCGTTAGCCGGGAACTTGCGGCTATAATCGCGCCGATACCCAATCCCGCACTTTCGAGGTTTGAGTGTCCATGTCCGAATCTGGTCTGCGCATTGCGCGCGAAGCTCTCACATTTGACGATGTCCTGCTGGTACCCGGCTACTCCGAGGTGACCGCCAAGGATGTCTCCCTGAAGACAAAACTGTCTCGCAACATCTCTCTGAATATCCCCCTGGTATCCGCCGCAATGGATACCGTTACCGAGTCGCGTCTGGCCATTGCCCTGGCCCAGGAAGGCGGTATCGGCATTATCCACAAAAGCATGTCCATCGAGGACCAGGCACTGGCGGTTCGCGCGGTGAAGAAGTTTGAGGCCGGTGTGGTCAAGGACCCGATCACCATCGAGTCCAACGCCTCGGTGCGCGAGCTGATTGCCCTGACTACCCACCACAACATTTCCGGTGTGCCGGTGATGGAAAAGGGCAACCTGGTGGGGATCGTCACCAGCCGCGATGTGCGTTTCCAGACCGACCTGGATGCCTCCGTGGCCAGCATCATGACGCCCAGTGAGCGACTGGTCACCGTTGAAGAGGGCGCGGCCCCCGACAAGGTGCAGGAGCTGCTGCACAAGCACCGTATCGAAAAGGTGCTGGTGGTCAACAACAACCTGGAGCTGCGCGGCCTTATTACCGTCAAGGACTTCAATAAAGCCGAACAGTATCCGAACTCCTGTAAAGATGCCGATGGCCGCCTGCGCGTGGGCGCGTCTGTTGGCACCAGCCCGGATACCGACGACCGCGTCGCCGCGCTGGTGGAAGCCGGTGTGGATGTGCTGGTTGTCGACACCGCCCACGGCCATTCCCGCAACGTCATTGAGCGGGTGCGCCGCATCAAGCAGATGCACCCGGAAGTGGACGTGATTGGCGGCAATATCGCTACCGCCGAGGCCGCCATGGCGTTGCTGGATGCGGGCGCGGATGCGGTCAAGGTTGGCATTGGCCCGGGCTCCATCTGCACCACCCGTATTGTCAGTGGTGTCGGTGTGCCCCAGATCAGCGCCATTGCTGAAGTTTCCAAGGCGCTGGAAGGTTCCGGTGTGCCGGTTATCGCCGATGGCGGTATCCGTTTCTCCGGTGATATCGCCAAGGCCATCGTCGCCGGCGCCAGCTCTGTGATGATGGGCTCCATGTTCGCCGGTACCGAAGAGGCGCCGGGGGAAGTCGAGCTCTATCAGGGCCGCACCTACAAGTCCTACCGCGGTATGGGCTCGCTGGGCGCCATGTCCCGCACTCAGGGCTCCTCCGACCGCTACTTCCAGGACGCCAGCAAGGGCGCCGAGAAGCTGGTGCCCGAGGGCATCGAAGGTCGCGTACCCTACAAGGGACCCATCGCCGCCATCGTGCACCAGATGATGGGCGGTCTGCGTTCCGCCATGGGCTACACCGGCAGTGCCACCATCGAAACGATGCGCACCCGCCCCGAGTTCGTGCGGGTTACCTCGGCGGGCATGGGCGAGTCCCACGTGCACGATGTGACCATCACCAAAGAGGCCCCCAACTACCCGGTGGGTGGCCGTTGATGGCAGCATTGCCGCGATAGTCCTGTCGCGGCAACATTGATTTTTTCTTCAGGTGAGCGGACCCCGGCGGGTCCGTTCGCAGTTTCTGGGCTCAACCCCTGATCGACCGAGTAAGCCATGTCTCAAGATATCCATGCTAGCCGAATCCTGATTCTCGACTTCGGCTCCCAGTACACCCAGCTGATTGCCCGCCGCGTGCGTGAACTGGGCGTCTTCTCTGAAATCCGCGCCTTCGACATGACCGAGGAGGAGATCCGTGAGTACAACCCGCAGGGCATCATCCTTGCCGGCGGGCCGGAATCGGTGCCGGAAGAGGGTTCTCCCCGGGCGCCGGAGGTGGTGTACGAGCTTGGCGTACCGGTGCTGGGTATCTGCTACGGCATGCAGACCATGGCGCACCAGCTGGGTGGCGCGGTGCAGGGCAGTGATGTTCGCGAGTTCGGCTATGCGCAGGTGAAGGTGGAGGGCAGCTCCGCCCTGCTGCACGACATCAAGGACCACCTGGATGGCGATGGCCACGCGCTGCTCGATGTGTGGATGAGCCATGGCGACAAGGTGGTGCAGATGCCGGAGGGCTTTGAGCTGATGGCGTCCACCGGTTCTTGCCCGATTGCCGGTATGTACCATGCGCAGAAGAACTTCTTTGGGGTGCAGTTTCACCCCGAGGTAACCCACACCCTGCAGGGCACGCGCATTTACGAGCACTTCGTGATTGAAATCTGCGGCTGCCAGAAACTGTGGACGCCGGCGAATATCATCGAGGATTCCGTCGCCAAGGTGCGCGCTCAGGTCGGCAGCGGCAAGGTGCTGCTCGGTCTATCCGGCGGTGTGGACAGCTCGGTGGTGGCGGCGCTGCTGCACAAGGCGATCGGCGATCAGCTCACCTGCGTGTTCGTGGACAACGGCCTGCTGCGCAAGAACGAAGGCGACCAGGTGATGGAGATGTTCGCGGAGAACATGGGCGTGAAGGTGATCCGCGCCAATGCCGAGGAGCTGTTCCTGTCCCGTCTCGCCAGTGAGGCAGAGCCCGAGGCCAAGCGCAAAATCATCGGCAACACGTTTATCGAGATCTTCGATGAGGAAGCGGCCAAGCTCGAGGATGTGCATTTCCTCGCTCAGGGCACCATCTATCCGGATGTGATCGAATCCGCCGCGGCCAAGACCGGCAAGGCCCATGTGATCAAGTCCCACCACAATGTCGGCGGCCTGCCGGAAGATATGAAAATGCAGCTGGTGGAACCGCTGCGGGAACTGTTCAAGGATGAAGTGCGCAAGATCGGCCTGGAGCTGGGCCTGCCTTACGACATGGTCTACCGCCACCCCTTCCCGGGACCGGGTCTGGGCGTGCGTATCCTCGGTGAGGTGAAAAAGCAGTACGCCGATATCCTGCGGGAGGCGGACGCTATTTTTATCGAGGAGCTGCACAATGCGGGCTGGTACCACAAGACCAGTCAGGCTTTTGCGGTATTCCTGCCGGTGAAGTCCGTGGGCGTGGTGGGCGATGGTCGCCGCTACGAATACGTGGTGGCCCTGCGCGCGGTGGAGACGGTGGACTTCATGACCGCCCGCTGGGCGCATCTGCCCTACGAGCTGATTGAAAAGGTTTCCAACCGCATCATCAACGAGATCGAGCATATCTCCCGCGTGGTCTACGACGTATCCAGCAAGCCGCCCGCCACCATCGAGTGGGAGTGAGTCCAGCTGAAACCCAACCCGCGCCAGCACAGGCTGGTGCGGGGTTAGGTTGAGAGGTTGAGAGGTGGGGTGTGGCGTCGAGTCCAGCGCTTCCGGCTGCTTATCCCCCCTCGTTATCTCGCCCTGGCATCTCCCGCCCGGTTGTTGCCACTGCCATTGCTGCCCTGCTCACCGCCTTCCTGCCCGCCGCCTTCCTGCCCACTGACCTGTGCTTACAGCCGTGCTCCCCGGTTGTCGCATTTGCCGTTGTCGCGCCGGCTCAGGCGTCGGTGGTTTTGAAACGCTCGTTCCAGAGCTGGCCTCCTGCTGCAATGGCGTAATCTGCCTCAAGAGCGGGGCTGAAGAGGGTTTCCTGCCGCCGTGGGAAGTGGACGCACGTCCATTGTGCGCCGCAGTTCCCCGAAGCCTTTCCACAGCTAAACCCGCGTCTGTCAATACCCGAATTTAGCTTCGATTACTGTCAAATATGTTTTAAAGAGCCCGCTAACCTATTGATTTTCAATGGGATATTTTGATGGTTAAAATTTCCACAGATTAAGGCTGTGACGCTGCCATGGGGCCTGGCGGCGTTTCCCCGTTATTTGCTCACAGAGATATCCACAGAATCTGTGGACTGTGTAGACCAGGGTTTGGCTTCTGTCGAATAAAAAAACAGGATTGGCGCGTATTGTTTCAAGGCGGTCATTGTCGGGGCGACCTGGAAGAAAAATTCTCGGGAACGCGGCCGGGATTGGCTTGAGGCGCAAGTTCCCCTCGAGGCCTCCGGGCAGGATTTCAGAGCAGGGCTTCAGAGCCGGAGGGCGGGTTCCAGTGCCGCTCGCTGGGATTGAAAGCCGCGCTTGCGCTGGTTCTTGCGGTCGCAGGCGCATGCTATCGCTTCCACTATCATTTTCACTGCTTTAGCCGCTGCCGCGCGCTCTAACGCTATCTCTCGCGCTGCCGCTCCCCGTCCGTGCCGTTACAGCTGGTGGCGGAAGCTGATCAGGGCAGCGGTGACGGCGACATTCAGGCTTTCGACGTTGTTGCGCATGGGGATGCGGACGAGTCGCGAACACTGGCGGGCAACGGCTTCGCCTACGCCGCGAGTCTCGTTGCCCAGTACAAATACCTTGGGCTGGTCACTATTGATAGCGGACAGGGTGTCCTCCGCATGGGAGGACAGACCGAAGATCTCCGCGCCGGATGCGCGGAATTGCTCCAGAGTGGCGGCGAGACTGTCGCAGCGCAGAATCCGGGTTTTGAACACGGCGCCGGTGCTGGCCTTGATCACCAGCGGGTCTATCTGCGCGCAGCCTTTGCGCGGCAGCAGAATCCCGTCGATGCCGCCGGCGCAGGCGGAGCGGATGATCATGCCGAGATTCTGTGGGTTGGTGATGCCGTCCAGGGCCAACAGTTCGTACTTTGCCTGACTCTCCTGTAGAAATCGCTCGGCTGTGCCGTAGTGGGGCAGGGCCAGGTCGAGGGCCACACCCTGGTCCTGACGGGCGTTCTTGGAAATCCGCGACAGGCCTTTGCGATCCCAGTGAGCAATCTCAATGCGGCGCTCTGTCGCCAGCTGCTCCAGGCGCGCAATCAGGTGATCGCGGCGGTTGCTGGTGGCCAGGTGCAGTTTATGTACCGGTAACGAGAGATCCTCCAGCGCCTCCAGTACCGGTTTGCGCCCATAAATGGTGAGCAGGCTGTCGTAAAAGGCCCGCTTCTCAAGGTATTCGGGGGAATCAGTCACTAGTGGCTTCCGTTCAATAAGGCGTTGAGCTGTTCTGCGATCTCGGCGGGCAGGTCGCCGCGGCGGGCCAGCTCCACGCAGGCGAGTCCGAGTTGGCGATAGTTGGCGGCCAGCAGGGGGGATGTGCCGGCGACGGCTTTGAGCTGGCTGGCCACGGTGGCGGTGTCACCACGGGCGATGGGGCCGGTGAGTGAAGCGGCCGGGCCCAGCTCCAGATTATTGCGCGCGGTCTGCAGGACAATCGGCTGCAGCAGCGAGAGCGCCTCAGCCTCGTCGATACCGGCGGCGGCAAAACACTGCAGGCTCAGGTCCATCAGGGCCGTCATGTAGTTGCAGGCGAATACGGAGCCGGCGTGATAAAGCGACTTGTGCTCCGAGGCAATGGCCAGCGTGCGGCAACCCAATGCGCCAAATGCGTCATTTAAGACGGTCAGGGCATCACTGTCCCCCTCTACCGCCACGGCCGTTCCCGCCAGGGTTGCCACTGAGCGGGCGGGGTCGGCAAAGCTGTGCACCGGGTGGGCACTGGCTATGGCTGCGGGCCGGCAGGGGGCGAGTACCGAGGAGCCCAGCGCGCCGCTGCAGTGAAAAACCACTGGCCTGTCGGTTCTCGAATCGTTGGTTTTGCGATTGGCGGCTGTGTGGTCGTCGTCTGAGTGGCCCGGGGCTCGGGAATTTGTCACTGCCAGGCTGTGCAGGTGGTTCGCCAGTTCCGTCGCCAGCGCGGCAATCTGCCTATCGCCCGAGGCGATGAGCCAGCAGTCGGCGGCGGGCATCTCGCCGATCGAGCCGGCGGCCTTGCCGGCACCGATAAAGCGCACCGCCGTCAGGGCGCTTTTCAGTGAGCGGTTACATACCGTCTGTACCTCAAAAAAACCGCGCTCCTGCCACAGGCGGCCAAGGGTGCGGCCGAGCTTGCCGGCGCCGATGATATTGAGGGTTTTCATGGGGCCTCTTCGCGGATATTGCGGCGGTGGGTCCGGTTAACGGGATCGCCGCTGGTCCCGGGGAGCCGGCCAGCTCTGCTCGCCATCAATTGCCACTCAGGCAGTTGAGATAGGCCGAGACCGCGTTGGCAAGCCCCATATTCAGGGCATCCACGGTCAGGGCATGGCCGATGGACACTTCCTGCAGGCCCGGCAGGGTGCGGTAGCGGGGCAGGTTGATCAGGTTCAGGTCGTGCCCGGCGTTAATACCGAGGCCCAGCGTGCGCGCGTGCTCGGCGGCGGCGCAGTGGCTGGCGAAAATGGCCTCGAGCTGGCTGCTCTGTCTCGCCACGGCCTCGGCATAGGGGCCGGTGTACAGCTCGATCCGGTCGGCGCCCACCTCCTTGGCGAGGCTGATCTGCTCCAGATCCGGGTCCATAAACAGGCTGACGCGAATATTGGCGGACTTCAGTTGCTTGATGATGGGTTCCAGCCGGCCGCCGTCGCGCATCAGGTCGAAGCCGTGATCGGAGGTAAGCTGGTCATTGCTGTCGGGCACCAGGGTGCACTGGTCGGGCGCGGTTTCCAGCACCAGTGGCATCAGCCCCGGGTAGTCGGCCATGGGGCCGGCAAAGGGGTTGCCTTCCACATTAAATTCAATATCCGGGTAGCCGGCGCAGAGCTTGGCCAGCTCGCGCACATCGCCGGGGCGGATATGGCGCTGGTCCGGTCGCGGATGCACGGTGAGACCCTGGGCCCCCGCATCCAGGCAGGTGCGGCCATGGGCCACCACATCCGGGAAATTGCCCTCGCGGGAATTGCGGATCAGGGCGATTTTGTTCAGGTTGACGCTGAGTGCAATCACGACTCCCCCCTTCATGGTTGGCTGTTGGTTTTTACGCGGCTGTCGAGGCGCTTGGCCTTGAGAATTCGCACGGGGATGTTGGGTGCCTGGGGGTGGGCGCGGTGGAGTCCCCGCGGCTCGGCGACGATTTTGTCCACCACGTCCATGCCTTCGATCACGCGGCCGAACACGGTATAGCCGGCCTTGTCCTCTTTTGGATCCAGGTCCTGATTATTTCCCAGATTAATGTAGAACTGTGAGGTGGCGCTGTCAGGATCATTGAAGCGAGCCATCCCCAGAGTGCCACGGGTGTTGCGCAAGCCGTTGGCGGACTCATTGGCGATGGGGTCCACGGTTTCCTTTCTCTGGAAGTCAAACGTCAGGCCGCCGGTTTGGGCTACAAAGCCCGGGATTACGCGGTGAAAGATCACGCCATTATAGAAACCCCGGTCCACATAACCGAGAAAGTTTTCCACGGTGATCGGCGACTTGTCCGCAAACAGCTCTACACGGATGGTGCCGAGGTCGGTTTGCAGGTCAACCCTGGGGTTGGCGGAAGTGGCGGCCGCGGCCGGCAGCGCCAGCAGGCCGCAGAGGAGAAGTGCATAGAGATGACGCATGCGGTTTCCTTTTCCCTGGATGCGCGCGGAAAATGACCGGGCGCATCATGCTCTGACGGGGCGTATGTCAGTTGGCCCACTCGGAGTGGCCGCGACGCCGGCGGAAATTGGGTGCGATCATCGCGAGGATAGCACCGGCAGCCACAGACAGGGCGCCGTAGAGATACCACTTGTGCTGCTCGCTGGCAGACAGGCGCTGGATTTCCGCCTCCGCCATCATCTGCTTTTGCTTGAGCAGTTCGTGCTGTTGCAGCAGCTTCTGGTGGCGCTGGTTCAGGGCCACGGCGTCGGCGGAAAGGGTTTTGATTTCCTTCAGCTCCCCGGCGAGTCGTTGCGCCTGTTCCTCGGCGCCGGCCAGTTTCTCGCTCAACTGCCGGTTCTCGGCTTCCAGCCGGCGGACTTCACCGCCGAGGTTGCCTTCCATTTTCTCGAAGCGTGCGAGGTTGGCTTCGGCCCGCTGCAGCTTGATGTCGGCAGTGGGTTCATTGATCAGATACTGACGGCGAATCCAGCCCTCTTCACCAGAGGGGGTGCGCACCCGGGCCCAGCCGTCTACAGGGATGTCTTCGAGCAGAATGAGCTTGGTGCCGCTCGGCAATCCGCGGTGCAGAATGCGGAATTCGTTGCCCTTGCCCGAGCGCAGGGGCACGTGCAGTTTGTCGGTAATGTAGCGGGTGCCTTCGCTCTGTGCGAGTGTGCTGAAGCTCGCCGCCAGTAGCGCGGCGGTGGCCAGTCCGGTCAGTAATTTCATCATTGTGATAGAACGTTTTTTTATTGGTTTACGGTTCGGGTCAGGGAAGGACGGCCTTGAAAGGTTTGACGGTCACACTGGCATAGACGCCGGCGGCGACATAGGGGTCTTCGTTGGCCCAGGCCTGGGCGTCTTGCAGGGAATCAAATTCAGCCACTACCAGACTGCCGGTAAAACCGGCCTCACCGGGATCTTCGCTGTCGATAGCGGGGTGAGGGCCGGCCAGCAGCAGGCGGCCTTCGTCCTTGAGGCGGTTCAGGCGCGCCAGATGATCCGGGCGCGCCACCTTGCGTTTGGCCAGGCTGTCGTTCACGTCTTGGCTGATAATTGCATACCACATAATTGTTTTTGCTCTTATGTCATTTACAGGGTTTGAGGGCGGTTATTGTACGACGATCACGTCTTCCAGCTTCAGGCCGGTGAGCTGACCGATGCGGCGAAACAGGAAGAACAGCGCTCCCATCAGGATAATGGTGGCCGGCAGGGCGATTACCGGGAAACTGAGTGCCGTCATCTTGCCCAGCTCCTCGTTGAAAGCGGCGGTGCCGGGTGGGCTCTGCAGCAGAATCTTGGCGAGGATGTAGTTCAACGCCGAGGACAGGAAGAAAGAGCCCGCGATCATCCAGGAGGCGTGTTGCAGGCTGCGCTCGAAGGCGCCGCTGTTGCCGTTGCCTTCCAGCGCGCGGGCAATCTTTTGGGTATCGAGGATGCGATCGTTGTAGAGCAGTGTGCGCACCAGCGGCCAGCGGGTGTACAGGGAACCGAGGGTGGCCAGACCCAGCAGTCCCGGTATGGCGGCTTCCTTGATGGCGATGTACTTGGCATCCAGCTCCAGCAGGCTGATGCCGCCGGTGAGCAGAATGCTGATAATGCCCAGGGCCGAGAAGAAATTAACCTTGCCGGACTGGCTGAAATCCCGCAGGCCATAGAGCAGCGGGAAGGCCAGGGCCACCACAATCGCCAGCTTGGTGCCCAGCCATTCATCCCCGGACATCTTGGTCAGGATCAGGGTGGGGATAATGATATTCAGCAGCAGGTTGAGCAGAAGGCTCTCCCGCTTCGCTGGCTGTTCGGTGGTGGTCGAATTGGTTTCGGTCATGCTTGCTTCCGGTGATAATGCCAGTGCTGGCAGCGACACGCTGCGCTGCTGCGGCCAGAGTTAGTCTGCGGCGCGTGTTGCCCTGGTATTTTTTGCGTAGGTGTCGCGCATGTTACATGTTGTCGTGGCGGCGGGCGCGCTGTGGTTGCCGGCTTGCCCTGCGGTTCATTTCACTGCGGGGCTTTCGAACGTGCGAACTTGCGAACTTGCGAAGCTTCGACCCGGCAAATATTCGAGCCTGTGAATCTTCACATCTGCGAACCTTCAATCCGTTACACAAACAGAGAGGCCGATGTGAAAGCCCGCCCGTCTATTGCCAGGGTTGCCAATGTTGCCACAGCCGGTATGCCGCCTGTGGCCCTGCCTGCCGGCGCCCTCGAGGGGTGCGTTGACCTGCACTGCCACAGCACGGCTTCGGACGGTATTTTAAGTCCTGCGGAGCTGGTGTCGAGGGCGAAATCCTGTGGTGTGACCCTGTTGTCGCTTACCGATCACGATACCGTTGCCGGTATTGCCGAAGCGCAGGTGGCCGCAGCGGCGGCGGGTGTGACCCTGCTGCCGGGGATAGAACTGTCCAGTCGTTGGGGCAAGCAGCTGGTGCACATTGTCGGGCTGGGTGTGGATACCGGGTCAGAGGCACTGCGCCGCGCGATTAGCGAGCGCGATGGGCTCAGGTCCGAGCGCGCCGAGCACATCGGCGCACGGCTGGAAAAGCGCGGATTCTATGGCGCGCTCGATGGCGCCAGGCGTCTTGCCGGCGACGGGGTGCTGGGGCGGCCGCATTTTGCCCGCTGGCTGGTGGAGGCCGGGCATGTGGAAGATACGGCGCGCGCCTTCAAGCGCTATCTGGGGGCGGGAAAATGTGGCGATGTCAGCGTGGAGTGGCCTCAGCTGGAGGAGACGATAGCGGCAGTACACGGCGCCGGTGGCTGTGCGGTGCTGGCGCACCCGCTTAAATACGGCATGACCCGCACCCGGCTGCTGCGGCTGATGACCGATTTCTGCGCTGTCGGCGGCGATGCGGTGGAGCTGCTCTGCGGGCGCCAGAACCCGGTGCAGACCCGCGAACTCGCGCGCCTGATGGCTGAGGCTGCGCAGGCCGCCGAGAGACCCACTGCCCTGCTTTGCTCGCTGGGCAGTGACTTCCATCAGCCCGGGCAGCCCTGGCGTGAGCTGGGTTGCACACACTTGCCTGCGGACGTCGAGCCGGTCTGGAATCTGTGGCAAACTAGCGCCAACGCAACGGCGGCAAAGCCCGACTGACCGCCGGTCCGGGTGTGTGCCGAGGAATTTTCAGGGGGTCACTGTGGCGCAGTTCTTTCAGATTCATCCAGATAACCCGCAGGCACGCCTGGTCAAGCAGGCAGCGGAAATCGTCGCCTCTGGCGGCGTCATCGTATTTCCCACCGACTCCGCCTATGCGATCGGCTGCCGGGTGGGGGAAAAGCTGGCGCTGGAGCGGATACGGGTGCTGCGCCAGCTGGACAAACAGCACAACTTCACCCTGATGTGCCGGGACCTGTCGGAGCTGGCCAGCTATGCCAAGGTGGACAACCAGATGTTCCGCCTGCTCAAGGCCCACACACCCGGTCCCTATACTTTTATCATGCCGGCCACGGCTGAGGTGCCGCGCCGCCTGATGCATCCGAAGCGCAAGACCATTGGTCTGCGGGTACCGGACAATGCCGTCGTGCAGGCGCTGATCGCTGAGCTGGGCGAACCGCTGATGAGCTGCAGCCTGATCATGCCCGGGGAAACCCAGCCGCTCACCGACCCCTACGATATCCGCGATCTGCTGGAGCACCAGGTGGAACTGATCGTCGATGGCGGTTTCTGTGGCCTTGAAGCGACCACCGTGGTCGACCTCACCGGCGATGAGCCCGAGCTGATCCGGCAGGGTTGTGGGTCCATCGACGAGATCACCAGCTGACGACGCTGGCAGGCCAGGAGTGTATAATCTCCCGTTTGCATTTCGAGGGTAGGGCAGCGTGTCCAGTGAAGAGTTACTAGCCGAGGCGGAACAGCAGGTTCTCGCCGAAGTAGCCGAGGCCGCTGAGCGCGCCGAACAGGCTGCGGAAGGCGCCGCCGAGACCGACGCCAGTACAGCAGAAAACCCCCGCCAGGGGGAAATGCCCTTCGCCATGGTGCTGGGGGAAGCCTACACCGAGGTGCCCTCCGATCTCTATATTCCACCGGATGCACTGGAAGTGATTCTGGAGGCCTTTGAAGGGCCTCTGGACCTGCTGCTGTATCTGATCCGCCGCCAGAACCTCGATATTCTCGAGATCAATGTGGCGGATATCACCCGCCAGTACATGGGCTATGTGGAGATGATGACCGCCATGCGATTTGAGCTGGCGGCGGAATATCTGGTCATGGCCGCCATGCTGGCGGAGATCAAGTCACGCATGCTGCTGCCGCGCCCGCCCGAGGCCGAAGAGGAGGAGGGCGAGGACCCCCGCGCGGCGCTGATTCGGCGACTGCAGGAATACGAGCGTTTCAAGAGCGCCGCCGAGGACATCGACGAAATTCCGCGAATGGGGCGCGATACACACCAGGCCAGCGCACAGGCGCCGGATCGCAGCATTACCCGCCCTGACCCGGAAGTCTCCATGCAGGAAATGCTGCTGGCGCTGGCGCAGGTTCTGCGCCGGGCAGATATGTTTGAAAGCCATCAGGTGGAGCGCGAGAAACTCTCCACCCGCGAGCGCATGACCCAGGTGCTGGATCGTATCCGCCACCGCCAGTTTGTGCCTTTCGTCAGCCTGTTCAAGGTGGAGGAGGGGCGCCTTGGGGTCGTGGTGACTTTCCTCGCGGTGATGGAGCTGGTGAAGGAGTCTCTGGTGGAACTGATCCAGAACGAGCCCTTCGGTCCTATTCATGTGCGCGCTGCCGGCCAGAAGCCTGACGGCGAGGTCGAGGGCGACGGAGACGGTGAAGATGAGGAGTGGCGTGAAGATGGGGAGCCGCAGGAGGCACTGCTGGAACCCGAAACCGAGTCCCCGGAGTCGACCCACTGAGTCGACCCACTGAGTCGGCCAGCTGAGTGGCCTGCGGCCCCAGGGAACAGGCCGGTGAACCCAGATAAATTCGGTCGCGCACCGGCGCGGCTATCCGTGAATTAGAGTGAAGCAATGACCATTGCCCCGGAATTACTGCGCCGCATTGTCGAGGGCGCCCTGCTCGCTTCGGGCCAGCCTTTGTCGGAGGACCGCCTGCTGTCCCTGATCGACGAGGGTGAGCGCCCCGAAAAAGCCGAGCTGAGAGAAGTGCTGCGGCAGATTGCCGATGACTGTGCCGAGCGCGGCTTCGAGCTGCGTGAAGTGGCCAGCGGCTGGCGTTTTCAGGTGCCAGAGGATCTGGCCCCCTGGGTCAACCGCCTGTGGGAAGAGAAGCCGCAGAAATACTCCCGCGCAGTCCTCGAGACTCTGGCGATCATCGCCTACCGACAGCCGATTACCCGCGGCGATATCGAAGAAATTCGCGGTGTGGCGGTCAGCTCGCATATTGTGAAAAGCCTGACCGAGCGCGGCTGGATCAAAGTGGTGGGCCAGCGCGATGTGCCCGGGCGGCCCTCCCTGTATGCCACCACCCGCGAGTTCCTCGACTACTTTAACCTCCGTACCCTGGATGATCTGCCGACACTGGCGGAAATCCGCGATATCGACAGCCTCAACCAGGCTTTGGACCTGGATCAGAATCTCGCTGGTCTCACCGGGGAAAGTGGGGAGTCTGAGGCCGCGGCTATGGCTGACGAGAGCGAAAGCGCCGCTTCCGGGGCCGCGCAGGGTTCCGCAAGTGAGGCATTGGAAGTCGCTGACCCGGTGGATGTGGTGGATGCGGACTCGGCTGGGGATTCGGTTGTGGATTCCGGAATGGATGAGCCCGGGGCTGATGACGCCGCAGTCGCTGACCACCCGGTAGATGATGCCGTAGAAGCCAGTGAGCCTCCGCAGGCGGCTGTCGAGCAAGACCACCGCGATGGAGAGGCTGCCGATCTGCACCGCTTCGGCCTGGATAACGACGAACTGGATAACGTCGACCAGGAGAGCGTCGACGCAGCGGATGCTGTCTTAAATGACATCGAAGGCGAGGGCGCTGATGAAGAGGGCGCCGGTGAAGAGGGCGCTGATGAAGAGAAAGGACAGAGAGAAGAGGCGCTGGAAAAGTTAGACGGCGGCGAGTCCGATAAAATCGACTCGCCACAGCATGATAGCGGCGCCGCCTCCCTGTTCGCGCAGCGCCTGCGGTCAGAGGGCTCGCTGTTTGCGGACTCCCCCGAGCCTGAGGAGAGCCCCGCGGCGGCTACCAGCTGGAATGATCCCGGCGAGAATATGGACGGCGCCAAAATCTCTGCCGAAACTTCTGCAGAGCTCCCTGAAGACAAGGCCGCAATGACCGGTACAGGGGCCGCCGAAGAGGCAGTCGAACAAGCCACCGATGAGAACCGTGAGTTGGCGGTGAATCACTACAAGTCCTCTCTTTTCCCTGAGCCTGCGGATGAGCCGGTGACAGAAACAGCGATTGAGGCTGAGCAGGATGAGTCTGCCGGCAACGACCAGCAGCGGCAGCAAAATGAATTGGAATCAGCGACCTGATGCATGATGAGATGGCCCCAAAGGGCGAAAAACTACAGAAAGTACTGGCGCGTGCCGGCCTCGGCTCCCGCCGCGAGATGGAGAAGGCTATCGAGGCCGGCCGGGTCACGGTGAATGGCAAGGTGGCGGAGCTGGGCGAGCGCGTCACCAGTGAAGACCGTGTGGAATTTGACGGCCGCCGCCTGCCGGCCGCCGAAGAAAACCGCTGCCGGGTGATCCTCTACAACAAGCCGGTGGGGGAAATCTGCTCCCGCCACGACCCCGAGGGCCGGCCGACGGTATACGACAGCCTGCCACACCTGCGTTCGGGGCGCTGGATCTCCGTTGGCCGTCTGGATTTCAATACCAGCGGACTGCTGTTGTTTACCAACAGCGGCGAGCTGGCGAACAAATTGATGCACCCCTCATCGGTTATTGATCGCGAGTACCTGGTGCGAATTCAGGGCCAGGTGGACGATGAAATGAAGCAGCGGCTTTTGGAGGGCGTGCTGCTGGAAGATGGCGTGGCGCGCTTTACGGATATCGTCGAAAGCGGTGGCGAGGGGAATAACCGCTGGTTTTACTGCGTGGTGATGGAGGGCCGCAATCGCGAAGTACGGCGGCTGTGGGAATCCCAAGGCGTACGTGTCAGCCGGCTCAAGCGGGTGCGCTATGGCAGCGTCTTTATTCCCTCCAACGTGCGCGTTGGCCAGTGGGTTGAAATGGAGCCGAAGGAGATCGACGATCTCTGCGTCACCGCGGGCATGCCCAAGCTGGGCCAGCGGCCGCTGACCCAGGCCGAGCGCCAGAACCTGCAGCGCCAGCGGCGCAAACTGCGCAAACCGCCCAACCGCCGCCGGCCATCAAAAGGCTGAGCCACAGGGCCGCTGTGTTTTTTGCCTGAGTGGCCAGGTGGAGTATGGCCAGGCCGGTGTGTGGCTCGGCGGGCGTATGACCTGCCGAGAGCGTTCCCGGCGACCGGGTGGAGATGATCCGCGCGCGCTCACTTCCACTCTCCTGCTCCCCTGCTGCCCAGCTCCCCCGCTCTCCCGCTCGCCCTCTGCCGCACTGGCATTACAGCGGGCGTTTTCTTCAAGCATTTCCTCAGTCCGCCGTTCCAGCCTGTCAGTGATCGCTGAGAGTGACGAGCGGCAGGGTGATTTCCACACAGAGTCCCTTACCGGGGATATTGCGCGCTGAAATATTGCCGCCGTGCTGGCTGATCGTGCGCTGGGCAATGGCGAGGCCGAGCCCCACACCGCCACTGTCGCGGGTGCGGGCGCTGTCTGTGCGGTAGAAGGGCCGGAAAATGGCTTGCAGCTCGCTATCTTCCACCCCGCTGCCGGAATCTATGACCTGTATCCGGCAGACTTGTCCGTCGCTGCGGGCCTGTACGTAAACCGTGCTGTCGGCGGGGCTGTATTTGATGGCGTTGCGCAGGATGTTTTCCAACGCCGCGGTCAGCGAGCTGCCCCGGGTGGCCACCAGCAGTTCCTGTTCAGCAAGCCGCAGCCGCACTTGCAGGTTTTTCTGCTGCGCCTCCACGGCGAGATCATCGGCCAGCGCATTCAGCAGCGAAGCGATCTCCACCACATCGTCTAGAGGGCGGTCGTCGGTGCCGCTGACCGGCAGCGACAGTACATCTGTAATGATCTCTTCCAGGTAGTCGGCTGCCTTGCCAATGCGCTCCAGCTCGCTCTCCATCGCGCCGTCACTTTTCTGTCGGGCGATACCGAGGGCCACCTGCAGGCGCGCGAGGGGGGAGCGCAGTTCGTGTGAGACATCCTTGATCAGGCGCCGCTGTTCGGACATGGCGGACTGCAGTTGTGCGGTCATGGAGTCAAAGTCTTCCGCCAGCTCCGATAGCTCATCGCCGCGCTTTGCCAGCGTCGGTGCAACACGGTAATCCAGTTCGCCGGCGGCAACACGCCGGGTAGCGGTGCGCAATTTGTCCAGTGGACGGCTCAGGTAGCGGGCCAGCCAGTAACAGGCAAGGCCCGATACGAGTGCCGACAGCAACAGCATGGGCCAGAAATTTCGCAGGATAAACCGCATCAGCAGCTCTTCCTTGCTGCCGCCAGCGACAAAGACGACCCGCAGGTTGTCGCCACCGCGCTGGGGTATGTAGAAGGCGAGGGCGGGTTTGTTGTCAACCTGCCCCTGATTCTCGCGGTGGCGGAAGTTCAGGGTCTGAAAAAGCGGCGTCATATCGACAGGTATGGGGCGCCCGAGAATTTCGGTCCCGGCACGGTTGATGGCAAACACCCGCTCCTGTACCTCGGGAGGCTGGCGCTCAAGCCAGAAGCGAAAACTTTCGGGGCCGTGCCGGCGGGTCAGGCGCAGGTTGCGGTTAATCTGCCGGAACAGGGCCGCAGATTCCCAGCGGTCCTCCAAGCGGGGGTCGCCGAGTTCGCGCACCTGGGTGACGTAAACAGTGGCCACCACCATGACCACGGCAGTGATCCAGGCGCCGAAAAACATCTTCCAGAACAGTGAGCGCATCAGGCCAGCCCGGTCTTGATCAGCTTGTAGCCAGCGCCGCGAATATTGATGATCAGATCGCGGCTGGAGCCGTGCTCGGACAGTTTTTTGCGGATATTGCTCACATGCACATCGATAGAGCGGTCATAGGGCAGGAGTTTGCGGCCGAGGGCCGCTTCTGTGAGTACCTCCTTACTCACAATGTCACCCACCTGTTTCATCAGTACCTGCAGCACTGAGAACTCCGCTCCGGTGAGGGCCAGCGGCTGCTCCTGCCAGTACCCCTGATGCTCGTCGGGGGACAGTTTCAAGGGGCCGTTGCTGAGTGCGGCAGCGCTTTCCGGGGCCGCTTCGGCGCGGCCGCGACGCAGCACCGCGCGCAGTCTGGCCGCCAGTTCCCGAGGGTTACAGGGCTTTGGCAGATAATCGTCGGCACCCATTTCCAGTCCCACAATCCGGTCGACAGTGTCCCCCTTGGCGGTGAGCATCAGCACCGGCAGGTGGCGACCGGGACCTCCCTCCTCGCGCAGGCTGCGCAGCACATCGAAGCCGTTGTGCACCGGCAGCATGACATCCAGCACCAGGGCATCAAAGGACTCCGCGCGGGCCAGCGCCAGCCCGCGGCCGCCATCATTGGCAACGGTCACATCAAATCCCTCTGCACAGAGAAACTCCCGCAGCAGGTCTGTGAGTTCCATGTCATCGTCGACGAGAAGAATGCGGCTCATATCTGACTCCAGTGTTGGGAGGCCCATTATATGCAAAGAGGCGTCGCCTCTTCGGGCTGGAATACGCTGCTTTTACCGTTCTTAACAGTTGTTAACCGCCGTTATCCCCTCTTGACCCATTCCCACTCTACTATTCACTCACCGAAAGCGAACAACCCGATTAAGTGCAGTGAGGAAATGATGATGAAAGTATCGCAATGGAAGTTATTGGCTGGTAGCGCAATGCTGGCGGCTCTGCTGGGGGCACCACTGGCTAGCATGGCGGATAACCAACCGGGACCGAATGAAGATGGAAAGCAGCGTCATGAGCAGAGGTTCCAACGCATGGCGGATGAGCTACAGCTCACCGAGGACCAGATAGCCCAACTAAAAGCCAACCGCGAAGCCAACAAGGAGCAGCGCATGGCCCAGCGTCAGGAAATGCGCAAGCTGCGCGAACAGCTGCGAAAAGCCATTGAAGCCGGCGCCGATCAGGCAACCCTGGATCAACTGGGGGCCGAGCTGTCGAGGCTCGAGATCGCGCAGATGCAGGAGAGGCAGCGTCGCCATCAGGAGCTGGAAGCGATGCTCACCGACGAACAGAAAGCCAAGCTTGAGGAGATGAAATCCCAGCGCAAGGAGCGCGGGCGCAAAGGCCACAAAGGCAGTGCAGATTACCAGTAACCTCCTAGTAGCCCAGCAGTAGCCCTCCGCAGTCAGCGACCACCCTGCCGGATGGTTTGCAGGCTGTCTTGTGCCCCGCATTGCGGGGTTTTTTCGTCGCTCCTCACAGCTGCTTGTGTCATTCAGTGCCAGTTGAACGCGGTTGCCCCCGCCCGCCTTGCCGGCGTCTGCTATAGCTGGGAAAATACCGCGCCGCCAATCGTGGCAGAGCGGACTGAGGAGTGACAGTGAGTAAAATCGGCTTGTTTTTTGGCAGTGACGAGGGCAACACCGAAGCTGTTGCGCAACGGATTGTTGCCCGGCTGGGTGAAGATCGCGTGGACCTGCACGATATTGCCGATGTCACGCAACTGGAGATCGAGGGCTACCAGCAGCTGATCTTCGGGATTCCCACCTGGGACTTTGGCCAGATCCAGTCCGACTGGGAGGAGTTCTGGGAGGATGTGCAGCAGATTGACTTCAGCGGCAAGACCGTGGCCCTGTTTGGGCTGGGCGACCAGTTTGGCTACGGCGACTACTTTCTCGACGCCATGGGCATGCTCCACGATGTCATTGTACAGCGGGGCGCGACCATCATTGGTCAATGGCCCACCGAGGGCTATGAATTCGATGCCTCCAAGGCGGAAATCGCCGGTGAAGGCCGCTTCGTCGGTCTCGGTATCGACGAGGACCAGCAGGAAGAGCTCACCGCTGACCGACTCAACCGCTGGTGCCGCCAGATTGCCGAAGAGTTCGCCCTGCCGGGCGGGGCCGACAGCGTCGTCGAGCTGGAAGATTGAGCCTATGAAAACCTCTCTGACCTTCAAGGAATTCTGGCCATGGCTGGCCGAGCACACCAACTGCATCCTGCGTGCCGGCACGGTGGACTCGGTCGTCTACGATGATGACGACTACCACTGGCGTTTCGGTGAGGAAGATATGCGCACCATGCTGGTTCAGGTGATGCGTGGCAAGCGCCCGGTGGCCGAATTGTTCATTGAGCAGGAGCACATCACCTCAGTGCAGGTGACTGCCGGTGAGAAGGGTGAATACAACTTCGACCTGCTGGTGGAGTGGCAGGGGCAGACACAGGTGGCCTATTACTTCGTGCTAACCCATGGGTTTGAGGATACGGAAAAGCAGCCCGAGCCCCGCCGGATTGGTAACCCGGGCGGCCCGAGGGGGCGCTTGCACTGAATTTTTATTTTATTGGTAAAGAGCGCCTTACACGGCGCTCTTTTTTTATCTCTGGTCGTGATAGTGGCCGGTTCAGCAGAGCAGTTTTTCAAGGATTTTTCGGTACATATCCTTGAGTTGATCGAGGTCTGCGGCGCGCACGCACTCATCGACCTTGTGAATCGTGGCGTTGACCGGACCCAACTCCACTACCTGGGCACCGGTGGGAGCGATAAAGCGGCCATCGGAAGTGCCGCCCGCGGTTGAGAGCTGGGTGGCTTCTCCTGTTACCTCACAAATGGCGGCCTGGGCGGCTTCTACCAGTGGCCCTGCGGCGGTGAGGAAAGGCTGGCCGGAAAGTTTGAATTGGGCTTTGTAGTTGAGTCCGTGTTTGTCCAGAATTGCCCGCGCCCGCTGTTCCAGTTCCTCGGCGGTGGTTTCGGTGGAGAAACGCCAGTTGCAGACAACCTGCACTTCACCGGGGATCACGTTAGTGGCACCGGTGCCGCCATTGATATTGGAAACCTGAAAGCTGGTGGCCGGAAAGAAGTCGTTGCCCTGATCCCACTCCTCACTGGCGAGTTCCGCCAGTGCCGGCGCCAGCCGGTGGATCGGGTTGTCCGCCAGATGCGGGTAGGCCACATGGCCCTGAACACCCACCACGGTGAGTTCCAGCCCCAGTGAACCACGACGGCCATTTTTGATCACGTCGCCAACACGTTCGGTGCTGGAGGGTTCGCCCACCAGGCAGCAATCAATTTTTTCCCCTCGCTCCTCCAGCCACTCCACCACCTTGACGGTGCCGTTGTTGGCGGGGCCCTCTTCATCGCTGGTGATCAGGAAGGCGATGCGGCCGCGGTGATCCGGATGTTCACTGACGAACTCTTCGCAGGCCACCACCATGGCGGCGAGGGAGCCTTTCATGTCCGCCGCGCCACGGCCGAACAGGTAGCCATCTTTGACAACCGGTTCAAAGGGCGGGTGTTGCCAGTTCTCCTCGGGGCCGGTGGGCACCACATCGGTATGACCCGCGAAAGCGAACAGGGGGCCATCGGCGTTGCCTTCGCGCACCGCCCAGAAATTATCGGTATCGCCACGGCGCAGATGGGTGGTTTGGAAACCAATATTTTCCAGCCGCGCGAGCATCAGCGGCATACAGCCGGCGTCATCGGGGGTGACCGAGCGCAGGCGGATCAGGTCGGTGGCGAGTTGTAGGGTTGGTGTCACGGCCGTTGTTTCCTTGTGCGTGATTCTGGTCCGCCGGTGCAGGCGGGGCTTGCCTGCCGGCGCAATGCGCCCAATCCGGGGCGCTCTTTCACTGGCCGTCCCTGGCCAGGCGCGTTACTGCGATTAGTTGCTGTGCAGCGCCTCGTTCAGTTCCACCGCGCTCTTGTTGGTCAGGCATTCCACCGCGCCGTTGGTGGAGTTGCGGCGGAACAGGAGATCGGATTTGCCGGCCAGATCGCGAGCCTTGACGTGTTCCACCAGCTTGCCGCTGTCGTCCAGCAGCGCCACCTTGCTGCCGGCGGTAATGTAGAGGCCCGCCTCCACTGTGCAGCGGTCGCCGAGGGGGATGCCGATACCGGCATTGGCGCCGAGCAGGCAGTTGTTGCCGACGGAAATCACGATATTGCCGCCGCCGGACAGTGTGCCCATGGTGGAGCTGCTGCCGCCGAGGTCAGATCCGGCACCGACGAATACACCGGCGGAGATGCGGCCTTCGATCATGCCCGGGCCTTCGGTGCCGGCATTAAAGTTGACGAAGCCCTCGTGCATGATGGTGGTGCCTTCGCCGAGATAGGCGCCGAGGCGCACGCGGGCGGTATGGGCGATGCGCACACCAGTCGGTACAACGTAGTTGGTCATTTTGGGGAACTTGTCCACGCAGGCCACGTCCAGTACTTCCCCCTTGAGGCGCGCTTCCAGCTGCCGCGCTGGCAGCTCCTCCAGGTCGATCGCGCCCTGATTGGTCCAGGCCACATTCACCAGCTTGCCGAAAATACCGTCGAGTTTGGTCTGGTGGGGTTTGACCAGGCGGTGGGAAAGCAGGTGCAGTTTCAGGTAAGCGTCGGGTACTGACTGGGGCGCTTCGTCGGTGAACAGCAGGGTGGCGACCAGCGGCCGCTGCGAGTGGGCAAACTGGCGCAGGACTTCCGCCTGTTCGGCAGCGCCCGCGGACTCCAGGCGCTCGGCCAACGGCGCCAGCAGGGCGGAATCGAGGGCGATCGAGGTGTTGCTGTTGTCGGTTTTCAGCAGTTCTGTCACGGCGGCGACCACCGCCGCTGGCGGGTTCAGCAGGGGCTTGGGGTAGTAGACTTCCAGCCACTCGCCCTTGCTGTTGCATGTGCCGATGCCAAATCCCAGGCTGTACATCTCGTTCATTAGTTTTTTCCCTTTGCTAACAGTTCTAGAAATTCTTTTTCTTTAAAGCCGAAGCGCGTTTCTCCGGCGCTCTCGGTGACCGGACGCTTGATCAAAGTCGGTGTTTCTTTGCCCAAGGCGAGCGCCAGAGCATTGTCCATCTGCTCTTTCTGATCATCGGTGAGTGCCCGCCAGCTGGTGGAGCGGCGGTTGAGCACACTTTCCCAGCCGAATTGGTCCAGCCATTTTTGCAGTGGAACCGACTCCATGCCGTCTTCGCGGAAGTCGTGAAAGCGGTATTCGACCCCGTTGTTCTCAAGCCATTTGCGGGCTTTTTTGACGGTGTCGCAGTTCTTGATGCCGTAGAGAGTAATCATGCTTTCTTGGTCTTTTTCGGGTGTTTACGGGCGGGATAGCAGGTGGTGCAGATCTCGCACACGGTGCCGTCGCAGCCCCGCGCTGAACAGTATTCGCGGCCGTAGAAAATTATCTGCAGGTGCAGCTTGTTCCATTTGTCCCGCGGAAATAGCCGTTTCAGGTCTTTCTCGGTCTGCGCCACATTCTTGCCGCTGGTGAGACCCCAACGCTGCGCCAGCCGGTGGATATGGGTATCCACCGGGAAGGCCGGGTGGCCGAAGGCCTGGGACATCACCACACTGGCGGTCTTGTGGCCCACGCCCGGGAGTGTTTCCAGCGCGGCCATATTTTCCGGGACTTCACCGTGATATTCATTAACCAGAATCTGCGACAGCTTGCTGATGGCTTTGGCCTTCTGCGGCGAGAGTCCACAGGGGCGGATGACCCGCTGGATATCCTCCACCGCTACCCGGGCCATATCGGCGGGGTTGTCCGCGAGCGCCCACAGCGACGGTGTCACCTGGTTGACCCGCTCATCGGTGCATTGTGCGGAGAGGAGTACCGCCACCAGCAGGGTGTAGGGGTCTTTGTGGTCCAGGGGCACCGGGGTCTCGGGGTAGAGCTCCTCCAGGCGCTGCAGGATATACGCGACCCGCTCTTGCTTGAGGAGATTTTTTACTGCGGTCTCCACTTTGCTGCCGTTCCTATGCCGTTTGCCGTTAATGTTCAGTGGGGGGCGCTGGTGTCAGCGGCAGAATTCGCGGATGCGCTGTGCCGCCTCTGCACACTCTTCGCTCGTTGCCACCAGGGCCATGCGCACATACTCCGCGCCGGGGTTTTCTCCATTTACCTCGCGGGCGAGGAAGCTGCCGGGAAGGACGGTGATGTTCTGCTGGCGGTAGAGTTCCCGTGCAAACGCCTCGCCGTCGCCGACCCTTGGCCAGAGATAAAAGCTGGCATCCGGCTGTGCTACGTCCAGGCAGCCGTCGAGAATCTCCAGCACCGAGGCGAACTTTTGTCGATAGAGCGCGCGATTATGCCGCACGTGCTCCTCGTCCCGCCAGGCGGCGATGGAGGCGTACTGGCTCGGCAGCGGCATGGCGCAGCCGTGGTAGGTGCGATAGAGCAGGAACTTCTGCAGTATTTCCCCATCGCCGGCGACAAAACCGGAGCGCAGGCCGGGCAAATTGGAGCGCTTCGACAGGCTGTGAAAGACCACGCAGCGGCGGAAGTCGCTGCGGCCGAGTTCCTCGCAGGCCTGTAGCAGGCCAACTGGTGGTCGGTTTTCATCGAAATAGAGTTCGGAATAGCACTCGTCCGAGGCAATGATGAAATCGTGCTGGTCCGCCAGGGCGATAAGTTTTTTGAGTTCGGCGCTGTCGAGCAGAGCGCCGGTGGGATTGCCGGGAGTGCACAGGTACAGCAGGTCGCATTGCCGCCAGACATGCGCCGGTACGCTGTCGAAGTCGGGCTTGAAGCCATTGTCGGCGCGGCAGCTGACCAGATGCGGCTCGGCCCCTGCGAGCAGGGCCGCGCCCTCATAGATCTGGTAAAAGGGGTTGGGCATGATCACTTTGCTGCCCGGCGACACCGCCGCCTGGGCAAACGCAAACAGGGCTTCGCGGGTGCCATTGACCGGCAGTACCTGGCTGTCCGCGCATACCTTGCCCAGCTGGAAGCGCCCGCACAGCCAGTCGGCGATGGCTTCGCGCAGCGGCTCTATGCCTTTGGTGGCGGGGTAGACGGCGAGCTTGTCGAGGTTGGCCGTCAGTGTTTCCGCGGCGAATGCCGGGGGCGCATGTTTGGGTTCGCCAATGGACAGGGCGATGTGGGGCTTGTCTGCCGGCACCACATCTTTCTTCAGGGCTGCCAGCTTGGTGAAAGGGTAGGGCTGCAGCAGGTCCAGCTTGTTGTTCATTGCGCGTCCGGTCCTTAGAGGCTTTAGTAAAGGCTTTTTTAGAAACTTATAAACACTTGTTGAAGAGCTGGTAAACGCGCTCAGCGCGCCAGGCCTTTGACCTGGTGGGCATCCAGCTCGCGGCAGATAGCCGCTTCCAGTTCGCGGTTTTCCGCCTCGTTCTGCAGTGGCTCACCGTCGGCATCGGTAATGTGGAAGACATCTTCCACCCGCTCGCCCAGTGTGGAGATGCGTGCGTTGTGCAGCCGCAGGTCGTGGGCGATAAAAATCCGCGCGATACGGGCCAGCAGCCCGGGTCTGTCCGCGCTGATAATTTCCAGGGTGCTGTACTGGTCGCCGGCTTCCGTGGTGAGGGTGGCGCGGCTGGCCAGTTCGAACATTTTCAGGCGGCGCGGAGTGCGTCGCTGGATGACCTTGGAGTAGTCCTCCACCAGCGACAGCTCTTCTTGCAGGGTGTCGCGGATCAGCTCGAGCTTGCCGGGCTCGTCGAGCAGCGGCTGCCCAGCCTCGTCGAGCACATAGAAGGTGTCGAGCGTATAGCCGGATGCGGAGCTGTACAGGCGCGCGTCGTGGATATTCAGGTTGAGCATATCGAGCCCCGTCACCACCGCGGCGAAGACGTTGGCGCGGTCGGGGGTGTAGACAAAGACCTCGGTTGCGCCATCGTGCTCCCCCTGGCCCGAATTGCGCGTGAGCACCAGGGTGTCGCTTGCGTCGCCTTTCAGGTTGGCGCGGTGCAGCTGGTGGATGGCGGCGGTATGCCAGGTGATGTTGTCGGCACTTTCGCGTACGAAGTAGTCCTCTCCCATCTGTGCCCAAATACTGTTGATCGCCTCATCCTCAAGGCCCATTTCCAGCAGGCGGGCGCTGGCCTGGCTGCGGGTTTCGGCGATGATTTCCTCGCGGTCGATGGGGTTTTCCAGCCCGCGGCGCAGGGCGCGGTGGGTGCTCTGGTAGAGCTGGCGCATCAGGCTGGCGCGCCAGCTGTTCCAGAGCTCGGGGTTGGTGGCGTTGATGTCGGCAACGGTCAGCGCGTAGAGGTAATCCAGGTGCTCGCGGTCGCCCACTTCGCGAGCGAAATCGTGCACCACTTCCGGGTCGGAGATGTCCTGTTTCTGGGAGACGAAGCTCATCAGCAGGTGCTTCTCCACCAGCCAGCACACCAGCCGCCGGTCCCGCGAGGATAAATGGTGGCGCCGGCAAAAGGCGTCCGCGTCGACTACTCCCAGCTTCGAGTGGTCGCCGCCGCGGCCTTTGGCGATGTCGTGGTAAAGCCCGGCGATATACAGCAGCTCGGGTTTGCGCAGTCGCGCCAGAATCTCGGCGGCGATGGGGAATTTCTGCCAGGCTTCCGGGCCGCGGAAGCTGCGCATGTTGCGCACTACCTGCAGGGTGTGGGCATCCACGGTGTAAATATGGAACAGGTCGTGTTGCATCTGCCCGGTGACGCGGCCGAATTCGGGCAGGTAGCGGCCGAGAATGCCGTAGCGGGTCATGCGCGTGAGCTGGGCGGAAAGCCCTCGCGGTGAGCGCAGCAGCTGCATAAACAGCTCGGCGTTGACGGGGTCGCTGCGGAAGTGGTCGTCGATCAGGTGGCGCTGTTCCCGGATCAGGCGGATGGTGGAGGCGCGAACGCCTTCGATTTCGGGGTTTTCCGCCATGAGCACGAAGATTTCCAGCAGCGCCGAGGGCTGCTCGATAAAGACGTTGGTCTGGGTGACCTCGATGGTGTTATCGCGCAGTTGGAAACGCTCGTTGATCGGCGTTACCGACTGGCGCTCGCCGCGCTGCAGGATGGCCTCGTCGAGGAACTGCAGCAGCACGTCATTGAGTTCCCGCAGGGCCATCACGATACGGTAGTAGCTGTGCATGAACTGCTCGACCGCCAGTTGCGTACCGCTGTCGACATAGCCGAACTGCTTGGCCAGCTGCCGCTGGTAATCGAACAGCAGTCTCTCTTCGGCGCGCCCGGCCAGGAGGTGCAGACCGTAGCGCACCCGCCAGAGAAAATCCTCGCCGGACTGCAGGATGGCGAACTCTTCCTCGGTGAAGAAACCTTTGCCCTGCAGCTGCTTGAGGGTGCGCACGCGGAAGTAGCGCTTGGCCACCCAGGCGATGGTCTGGATATCGCGCAGGCCGCCGGGGGCATTTTTGATATTGGGTTCGAGGTTGTACTCGGTGCCCCGCTGGCGGCTGTGGCGCTCGCGCTGTTCGGCCGACTTCGCGGCAAAGAACGCTTCGGCCGGCCACAGGTGATCCGGGGCCATGCGCTCTGTCAGGAGGCCGCAGAGACGCGCGTCCCCGACTACGGTGCGACATTCCATCAGGTTGGTGGCAACGGTGATGTCCTCCGCCGCAAGCTCCAGGCAGTGGTCGATGGAACGCACCGAGTGGCCGATATCCAGGCCCAGGTCCCACAGGAAGGCCACCAGGCGCTCAATGTTCTCGACGATATGCGCGGCGGAGCCGCCGTCGGTCAGAATCAGCAGGTCGATATCGGAGTGGGGGTGCAGTTCGCCGCGCCCGTAGCCGCCCACCGCCAGCAGGGCAATGCCCTCGGGCCAGTCGTACTGGTGCCAGGCGTAATGCAGCAGGCAGTCGACGAACAGCGCCCGCTCGTGCACCAGGGTGCGCACATCCTCGCCCTCGCGGAAGCGTTCGGCCATCTGGTGGTCGGCGGCACCGACCGCATCCTTGAAAATTTCCAGTGGCGGCTTGGCGCCCTCTTCCAGGGCTCGCCGGAAGCGCGCCTGATCGAAGAAAAAGAGCGGGCGTTCGAAGTAGGGGATGCTGGCCGGCTGCATGGGAAACCCGTTGCTGCTGAATGTTGTTGGCTCGGCGCGGGACTCGCGGGATTCGGGGCGAGCGAGACCGCCAGAGGGCTGCGACAAATGCCCCGATTGCGCCTGTCGAGGCGAGGCGGCCGCCTCCCCGTCACCCGCTGGCGGGCGCCGGAGGAGGGTGAGGACCGTGCTCAGGCTCCTGCGCACAGTGCGCGCAAGCCCGAAGTTAAAACGCCTCTTCACTGCGCGCGGTCAGTACCTCGACCCCGTCTTTGGTCACCGCCATGGTGTGCTCCCACTGCGCCGACAGGCGGCGATCCTTGGTGATCGCGGTCCAGCCGTCGCCCAGTACGCGGGTGCCGGCTTTGCCGGCGTTGATCATCGGCTCGATGGTGAAGGTCATCCCCTCCTTGAGCACTTCGCCGCTGCCCGGCTTGCCGTAATGCAGGATCTGTGGGTCTTCATGGAAGACATCGCCAATGCCGTGCCCGCAGAAGTCCCGCACCACCGAGTAGTAATTTTTCTCCGCGTGCTGCTGGATCACATGGCCAATATCCCCGAGGGTGGTGCCGGGGCGGACGATCTCAATGGCCTTGTAAAGACATTCCTGGGTGATGCGCACCAGCCTCTCCGCATGGGGGGCGGCTTCACCGACGAAGTACATCTTGCTGGTGTCGCCGTACCAGCCATCTTTAATGACGGTGACGTCGATATTGATGATGTCGCCTTTTTTCAGCACCTTGCTCTCGGAAGGAATGCCGTGGCAGACGACCTCGTTGACCGAGGTGCAGATGGACTTGGGGAAACCGCGGTAGCCCAGGCAGGCGGGAATGGCCTTCTGGACGTTGACTATGTGGTCGTGACAGCGGCGGTCCAGTTCTTCGGTGCTGACGCCGGGGACCACGTATTCGCCAATCATTTCCAGTACTTCCGCGGCCAGGCGGCCCGCGGTGCGCATTTTGGCGATCTGTTCCGGCGTCTTGATGCTCGAGCTCATAGGGGTCTCTGATTGGTTGCACGGCGGCGGGCGGGGCCCGCGGGGCGCGGTATTGTAACGGATTCGGCGTCCGCGGGCATTAAATGGCGGCTCTCTGCGTCTGCAGAACTTTTCGTGGCGGGCTGCATGTGGTATAAAGCGCGCCGCTTCGGGCTGCTCTGGTCCGCAGCGAATGCCAAAACGTCACACATACACCGGCACATGCGCCTGGGTGTCCCACTTCGCCTTAACTGCGAAGCGGGATTGGTGCATGGGGTGTGTGGAGGATATAACCCGGGAAGCAGCGGCCAAAACGATACGGCCGGCTTCCGCGAAATCTGAGGTTTACTTATGCCGCAAGTCAGCATGCGCGATATGCTGCAGGCTGGTGTCCACTTTGGCCACCAGACCCGCTACTGGAACCCGAAAATGGATCAGTACATTTTCGGTGCCCGCAACAAGATTCACATTGTCAACCTTGAGTACACTGTGCCGGCTTTCAATGAAGCCCTGCAGGTCATCAAGGGTCTGGCTGCCCAGAAGAAGAAGATTCTCTTCGTTGGCACCAAGCGCGCCGCTTCCAAGTCCATTAAGGAGCAGGCTGAGCGCTCTGGCCAGCCTTACGTCAGCAACCGCTGGCTGGGCGGTATGCTCACCAACTACAAGACCATCCGCGCTTCCATCAAGCGTTTCCGCGACCTGGAGACTCAGTCTCAGGACGGTACCTTCGATAAGCTGACCAAAAAAGAAGCTCTGATGCGCACCCGCACCATGGATAAGCTGGAGCGTTCCATCGGTGGTATCAAGGATATGGGCGGCCTGCCGGACGCGCTGTTCGTGATCGACGTCGAGCACGAGCGCATCGCTATCCAGGAAGCCAACAAGCTGGGTATCCCGGTCATCGGCGTTGTGGACACCAACAGTGACCCCGACGGCATCGACTACGTGATTCCTGGCAACGACGACGCCATCCGCGCCATCAAGCTGTACACCACCGCTGTGGCTGACGCTGTGCTCGCCGGTACCGCTGAAGCGGGCGGTGCTGCTGCCAAGGATGAATACGTCGAAGCGCAAGACGACGAAGCCGCTGCGGACTCCTAATCAGGGATCGCAGGGCGCAGCGGTGTAACAGTGGATCTTTACACCGCGAACTCGAAAAGGGGCCCGAGCATCGGCCCCTTTTTTCTAATTTTCAGTGACAGAACCCCGAGGATTGAATCATGGCGATTACCGCGTCTATGGTAAAAGAACTGCGCGAGCGCACTGGCCTGCCGATGATGGAGTGCAAAAAAGCACTGACCGAGGCGGATGGCGATATCGAAAAAGCGATTGAAGATCTGCGCAAGGCTTCCGGTCTGAAGGCTGCCAAAAAAGCCGGTCGTACCGCTGCTGACGGCGTTGTTGCGGCAAAAGTCGCCGATGATGCCAGCTACGGTGTGCTGGTCGAGGTGAACTCCGAGACTGACTTCGTTGCCCGCGATGACAACTTCAAGGCCTTCGTAGAGAAGGTTGTGGAGAAGGCCTTCGCCGAGCGCCAGGAAGATGTTGCCGCGCTGATGGAAGGTGAGCTGGAAACCGCCCGTGAGGCGCTGGTCCAGAAAATCGGTGAGAACATCGGCGTGCGCCGCATCCAGGTAGTTGAAGCGCCTGTGGTTGGCTCCTACGTTCACTCCAACAGCCGTATCGCTTCCCTGGTTGCCCTGAGTGGCGGCGAGGCTGAAATTGCCCGCGACGTGGCCATGCACATCGCCGCGGTAAACCCGCAGGTCAACAAGCCGGAAGACATGCCAGCTGAAGTGCTGGAGAAAGAAAAGGAAATCATCAAAGCTCAGCCGGATATGGAAGGCAAGCCTGCCGAGATCGTCGAGAAGATGATGGGTGGCCGTATCAAGAAGTTCCTCAAGGAAAACAGCCTTGTCGAGCAGCCGTTTGTCAAGAACCCGGACGTTACCGTTGGTAAGCTGGTGAAAGACGGCGGTGCGGACGTGGTTTCCTTCATTCGCTTTGAAGTGGGTGAGGGTATTGAGAAGGAAGAGGTTGATTTCGCTGCCGAGGTGGCCGCGCAAGTTAAGTCCTCCTCCTGATCGACTGCATAAAGCCACTGCTGCCGATGGTCGCAGATGGTACTCAGCCGCCGAGTGGCGGCTGACCGGACGGGGTGCCACTGGCGGGTTCTTTTAGAGCTCTGTCGGGGCACCCCTCTGTGTAAATGACCGAAATTGTTGTAATGTTCGGCGGCAGTGCGCCACAGAGGAACCGATGATGCCCGGAGTAAAAGACCGCAAGTACAAACGAATCCTGCTGAAGCTGAGCGGGGAAGAGCTGATGGGGGATCAGGGCTTTGGGATCAGCCCCAAGGTGCTGGACAAAATGGCCCTGGAAATCGGCCAGCTGGTGGGTATCGGTGTACAGGTGGGTCTGGTGGTTGGCGGTGGCAATCTGTTCCGCGGCGCGGCCCTGCATGCCGCAGGCCTCGATCGCGTGACCGGTGACCACATGGGTATGCTGGCGACCGTCATGAACGCCCTGGCCCTGCGCGATGCTCTGGAGCGCTCCAATATCTCCTCCCGTGTGATGTCCGCCATCCAGATGAGCGGCATTGTCGATCATTACGACCGCCGTGCCGCAATCCGCTATCTGGAGCGTGGCGAGGTGCTGATTTTTGCCGCGGGTACCGGCAATCCCTTCTTTACCACAGATTCCGCCGCCTGCCTGCGCGGCATCGAGATCGAGGCCGAGCTGGTGTTGAAGGCCACCAAGGTGGATGGTGTCTACTCCGCAGACCCGGTGATCGAGCCCACGGCGACACGCTATGATCGCCTGACCTTCGATGAGGTGCTGGATAAAAAGCTCGGGGTAATGGATTTAACTGCAATCTGCCTGTGCCGCGACAACAATCTGCCGGTGCGGGTTTTTCGCATGAACAAGGCCGGCGCGCTGCTCAATATCGTGGTGGGTGGCGAAGAGGGCACGCTAATTGAAGAGGAAGTGAAACGTGATTGAAGATATTAAAAAAGACGCAAAGGTCCGCATGGGCAAGGCGCTGGACGCGCTGGGCAGTAACTTCAACAAAATCCGCACTGGCCGCGCGCACCCGAGCATCCTTGATGGTATCCGTGTTTCCTACTACGGATCGGAAACCCCGCTGTCACAGGTTGCCAATGTTAACGTCGAAGATGCGCGTACTCTGTCCGTGACGCCGTGGGAAAAGAACCTGGTTCCAGAAATTGAGAAGGCCATCATGAAGTCTGACTTGGGCCTGAACCCGAGCACCGCCGGTTCAGTGATCCGTATCCCCATGCCTATGCTCACCGAGGAGACCCGCAAGAATTTTATTCGCGAAGCCCGGGGTGAGGCTGAAACCGCGCGCGTTTCTATCCGCAATATCCGCCGCGACGCTCTGGCCGAGGTCAAGGCGCTGGTGAAGGATAAGGAAATCTCCGAAGACGAAGAGCGTCGCGCGGCTGACGAGATTCAGAAAATTACCGATAAGTTTGTTGCCGATGTCGACCAGGCGCTGGCGGTAAAAGAAAAAGACCTGATGGAAATTTGATGTCTTTCAGGGGTGCCGGGGAAGAGATGCAGAAGCAGCCGCGCCATATAGCCATCATTATGGATGGCAATGGCCGTTGGGCTGCCAGTCGCGGCCTCTCCCCCTCAGCTGGCCACAAGGCCGGCGTCGAGCGCATTCGAGACCTGCTCTCTGCCTGTCGAGAGCGGGGTGTCGATGTGCTGACGCTATTCGCTTTTTCCAGTGAAAACTGGCAGCGTCCGCCCAAGGAGGTGGAGCTGCTGATGAGCCTGTTTCACTCTTATCTGGGCCGCGAGGCGCGACGCATGCGCGATGAGGGCGTGCGTCTGCGGGTGATCGGCCGTCGCGACCGCTTCTCGCCGCGCCTGTGCAGAGCCATTGACGATGCCGAGGCGGTCACGGCCGACGGCGAGCACGGTACGCTGGTGATTGCCGCGGATTACGGCGGTCAATGGGATATCGCTCAGGCCGCCCGCCAAATGGCCGCAGAGGTGGCCGCCGGCAGTCGCACACCGGATTCCATTACCGAAGAGTCTTTCGGAGATTACGTGTCGTTGGCGGAGCTGCCGCCGGTGGACCTGCTCATTCGCACCAGTGGCGAGCAGCGGATCAGCAATTTTATTTTATGGCAGGCGGCCTACAGTGAGTTCTATTTCACGGATACACTGTGGCCGGACTTCGGGACAGCGGAGCTGGATGCGGCCATCGAGGCCTACCAGTGTCGGGATCGCCGCTTCGGCGGTCGCAGTGAAGGCGGCCTGGCAGCACAAGCCTGAGGCCGGGAGAATGAGAAGAAAAAGGTTTTGACGGTGCTAAAACAAAGAATAATTACCGCGCTGGTATTGGTGGCTCTGTTCCTTGGGGCGTTGTTTTTCCTTCCTATTGACTGGTTTACGGTGGCGACCGTGGCGGTCATCCTCCTCGGAGGCTGGGAGTGGGCCAACCTCTCCAATCTGAACCGGGCGCTTCGTTTCGTGTTCCTGGCAGCGCTTATCGCGAGTCTTATGGCGGTGGCGAACTATGTGTTTGCGATGGATTTCGGCAGCCCGGACACATCCCGGGCTCAGGAAGTCCTGGCGGTAGCCTGCGGCTGGTGGGCGCTGGCATTCCTGTGGGTGCAGAGCTACCCGGCCAGCGCCATGCTGTGGGGCAACCGCTGGATACGCGGTTTGATTGGCCTGGTGGTCCTAGTGCCCGCGTGGCTGTCGATGGTGATTCTGCGCGGGCAGGATCACGGCGCCTGGCTGGTGCTGTTCGTCGTTGCTGTAGTGGTGTGCGCAGATGTGGGTGCCTACTTTGTGGGCCGCCGTTACGGCAAGCGCAAGCTGGCCCGCGAGGTCAGCCCGGGCAAATCCTGGGAGGGCTTTTTTGGCGGTCTCGCAGCCTGTCTGATTCTGGCGGTTGCAGTCTCTGTGGCGCTTTCGCTGCCGCTCAAAAACAGCCTGCTATTTTCCTTCGGCATACTCGTGACCGCCGTGGCTTCCGTCATCGGCGACCTGGTTGAGAGCATGTTGAAACGCCACCGGGGCATTAAGGACAGCAGCCGCATACTGCCGGGGCACGGGGGTATCCTCGACCGGCTGGATAGCCTGTCAGCGGCGCTGCCGGTGTTCACCATGGCGGCTCTCGCCAGCGAACTGCCTAAATACCTGTAACACGACCCGCAACCCGCACTGAGGGTCCGCATGACAGAGGCCCGAGAGGTACAGAAGGAGCCTATGCCAGCTTTGCCGCAACAATCCGTTACCGTCCTCGGTTCCACCGGTTCCATTGGCGTCAGCACCCTGGATGTGCTGGCGCGCCATCCCCAGCATTACACCGTGTTTGCACTGACGGCGCGAGACCGGATCGCAGAGCTTGCGCAGCAGTGCCGTCGCTTCGAGCCCAGATTTGCCGTTGTGCCCGAGGCCCGAGCGTCAGAGCTGCGGGAAAACCTCGCTGCCGATGGTTTGCGCACGCAGGTGCTGGCGGGGGTTGATGGTCTCTGCAAAGTGGCCGCAGACCCTGATGTGGATGCCGTGATGGCGGCCATTGTGGGGGCTGCCGGTCTTCGCCCCACGCTGGCGGCAGTCAAGGCGGGCAAAAAAGTGCTGCTGGCCAACAAGGAGTCGCTGGTAATGGCGGGTCCGCTGTTTATGCAGGCGCTGGCGGAGAGCGGGGCGGAACTGCTGCCGATCGACAGCGAGCACAATGCGATTTTCCAGTGCCTGCCATCCCCCTGTGAGAGCCTTGAGGCGGCCGGTGTCGAAAAGATTCTTCTCACCGGCTCGGGCGGTCCTTTTAGATGCCACGATCCGGAAGCTCTGCACCGGGTTACGCCGGAAGAGGCCTGCGCCCATCCAAACTGGTCCATGGGGCGCAAAATTTCCGTGGATTCCGCCACCATGATGAACAAGGGGCTCGAATTTATCGAGGCCTGCTATATGTTCAATGCCCGGCCTGATCAGATTGAAGTGGTGGTGCACCCGCAGAGTATCGTGCACTCCATGGTGCAGTACCGGGATGGCTCCCTGTTGGCGCAAATGGGCAACCCGGATATGCGTACCCCGATCGCCCACGCGCTGGCGTTTCCGCGCCGCATCGACAGTGGTGTCGCCGCGCTGGACCTGATCGCCCAAGGGCGGCTGGATTTCGAGGCCCCGGATTGGCAGCGCTTTCCCTGCCTGCGCCTCGCGCGGGAGGCCATCGATGTCGGCGGCAGTGCCCCCGCGGTATTAAATGCCGCCAATGAAGTGGCGGTTGAGGCGTTCCTCGATGGGCGCCTGTCTTTCACCAGTATTCCCGGGTTGATCGAGCGCGTCCTGAAAAGTGCCGCTTTCATTGAACTGACGGATCTTGATGCAGTCGAAAGTGCCGATCGGGAAGCCCGCGCGCTGGCACGGGAGTTTCTCGGGGCGGCCTGAAGGGTTCCGCGAGGTCGCTGTGCTATGTGGCCCGGGGGCGCTGGTCGCCGATATCCAAGAGTGAGTTAGCAGTCAGACTATGGACTTTATTCAGACAGTAATCTGGGCCCTGGTAGCACTGGTTGTACTGGTCGCGTTTCACGAGGCCGGACACTTCCTGGTGGCGCGTCTGTGTGGCGTAAAAGTGCTGCGGTTCTCCATCGGCTTCGGCCACCGTCTGCTCTCCCGATATGATCGCCACGGCACCGAATTCACCATCTCCGCCATTCCCCTTGGCGGCTATGTAAAGATGCTGGATGAGCGCGAGGGCCCTGTGCCCGCCGAGGACCTGGACCGGGCGTTCAATCGCAAGAGCGTCTGGGCCCGCATGGCGATTGTGGCCGCAGGCCCTGCGGCCAACTTCCTGCTGGCCATTGTGCTTTTCTGGGCGGTCTTTATGGGCGGCGCGGCCGGCCCTGTGCCCATCGTGGAAGATGTGCAGCCGGGCAGTATCGCCGCCCGTGCCGGCCTGGAGTCGGGCCAGGAGATCGTCGCCATCGATGGTGAAGCCACACCCACCTGGCAGGCTCTCAACTGGCGGCTCGCCAATCGCCTTGGGGATACCGGCACCATTGACTTTACGGTGCGCTATCCCGGTTCCGAGCTGGAGTACCATTCGTCCGCGGATATCGAGCGCTGGCTGGCGGGGCGCGAGATTCCTGACCCCCTGGCGGAAATTGGCCTGACCCTGTGGACCCCCTCCGTGACCCTTACCTTGTCTCAGGTAACCGGCGACAGTCCCGCCGAACGGGCCGGCCTGCAGGCTGGTGATACAGTTGTGGCCACCGATGGTCGCGCATTTGAAGGTTGGGATGCCTGGACCGAATACGTCCGCGCCAGGGCCGGCCAGGCTATGCGGGTTGAGGTGGAACGCGGCGGCGAAAGACTGATGCTGGATGTTACGCCCGAAGCCGTGACTCTCGACAGCGGTGAAGAAATCGGTCGCATCGGTGTGCTGCCGGTGGTGGAAACCTGGCCCGAGGAGCGGGTGCGTACCTATCAATATGGTTTCGCCGGCGCAGCGCTGAAAGGGCTGCAGGAGACCTGGGATAAAACCCTGTTCACCCTCGCTAGCCTGAAAAAGTTGGTCTTTGGCGACCTCTCCACCAAGAACTTGAGCGGCCCAATCACCATTGCTAAAGTGGCCGGCACCTCGGCGGAGGCCGGCTGGCAATCGTTTCTGTCACTGCTGGCGCTGCTCAGTATCAGCCTTGGGGTTCTGAACCTGCTGCCCATCCCCGTGCTCGATGGTGGGCACCTCCTCTACTACGCTATTGAGGCGATCAAGGGCTCACCCGTATCGGAGCGGGTACAAGTGATCGGACTGCAGGTGGGCATGATGATGGTGCTGGGCATTATGGGGCTGGCGCTTTACAACGATATTTTGCGTCTATAGCTATTTTGAAGCGATTTAGCGTCGACAGCGGCGCTTGGTGGCGGAGAGAACCGGTCACCAACTGGAATTTCGAATAAGAAACTCGGATTTAGTCAATGAAAGATTTCCTCAAGGCGGCCTCGCTGGGCCTGGCCCTTCCCGTCACTGCCGTGGCCCAATCGTTTGTGGTCAACGACATCCGCGTGGAGGGCCTGCAGCGGGTTTCTGCCGGCACCGTGTTCGCAGCCCTGCCGGTGCGTGTTGGTGACCAGGTCGAGAGCCTGGAAATTCAGGACACAACGCGAGCCCTGTTCCGCACCGGGTACTTTCAGGATATTCAGGTCGGCCGTGAAAACGGTGTGCTGGTAATCACCGTGCGCGAACGTCCGGCGATCTCCAATATCGAGATTACCGGCAACAAGGCGATCAAGACGGAAGACCTGCTGAAGGGCATGGAGGAAAACGGCCTCGCCGAGGGGCAGATTTTCAAGCGCGCCACGCTCGAGGGTCTCGCTCAGGAGCTGGAGCGGCAGTATGTCGCCCAGGGCCGTTACGGCGCCAGCGTGACCACTGAGGTGAAGGAGCTTCCGCGCAATCAGGTGGAACTGAAAGTGGTGGTTGACGAGGGGTCCGTCGCCGCCATCAAACACATCAATATCGTCGGCAACCGCGCATTCTCCGACGAGGAACTGGCCGAACTCTTCGAGCTGCAGACCACCGGCTGGCTCTCGTGGCTGCGCAGCGATGACAAGTACTCCCGCGAGAAACTGACCGGCGACCTGGAGCGGCTGGAGTCCTACTACCTGGATCGGGGCTACCTGGAGTTTCGCATTGACTCCACGCAGGTATCCCTGAGCCCCGACAAGAGCAATGTCTTTATCACTGTCAATATCAATGAAGGCGATGTGTACACCGTGAGCGAGGTGGACCTGGCCGGCGACCCGGTGGTGTCGGAGGAGGAAATCAAGCGGCTACTATTGGTACGGGAGGGGCAGACCTTCTCCCAGGTGCTGATGACCACCACTTCCGATTACATCACCAAGCGCCTTGGCAATGAGGGTTATACCTTTGCCGAGGTGAATGGCATGCCCGAGCCCAACGAAGAAGACAAGACGGTGAAGGTCACCTTCTTTATCGACCCGGGCAAGCGCGCCTATGTGCGTCGCATCAACTTCCGCGGCAATACCCGCACTTCCGACGAAGTATTGCGCCGGGAAATGCGCCAGATGGAGGCGGCCTCGGCATCCTCCGCCCGTATCGAGCAGTCCAAGGTGCGCCTGGAGCGTCTCGGTTACTTCAAGGAAGTGCAGGTGGAAACCGCCGAGGTGCCCGGAACCTCTGACCAGATTGATGTGGAGTACACCGTCGAAGAGCAGCCCTCTGGCTCGATTGGCGGTACCCTTGGCTATGCCCAGGGCAGTGGCCTGGTTCTGGGCGCCAACGTGCAGGAAAACAACTGGCTCGGTACCGGCAAAACGGTCGGGGTGGCGATTAACACCTCCCGTTACCAGACGGTGGCCAACTTCTCCTACACCGACCCGTACTTCACCCCGGATGGGGTCAGCCGCGGATTCAATGTGTTCTATCAGGAGCGGGATTACTCCGAGATCAATCTCGCCAGCTATAACACCACCACCTACGGTGCCGCGCTCAGCTTTGGCTATCCCATTTCGGAGATTTCCCGGGTGGGCCTCAATCTGGGTTTCTCGCACCTGGAACTCGGTAACAGCATCAACTCGGTGAAGGAAATCAGTGAGACACCGCGGCCTATCGAGGGGGTTGAGGATTTTATTCTGTCGACCGATGAGGCGTCTGTGCTGGAGGAATTGAGTGAGGCTGCAGAAGCGAAAGAAGCTCTAAGTCTGGGGTCGGCGGTCGATCCGGAACTGCTGAACAGCGACCTGAACGGCTTCGTAGACCTGTACGGGGATATGTTCGACACCTTTACGGTAACCGCCTCTTACGCCCGCTCCACCCTGAACCGCGGCATCCTCGCCACCCGCGGCGCCTCGCAGCGCGCCTCTCTGGAGGTGGCGCTGCCCGGCGGCGATCTGGAATACGGCAAGTTGATCTACACCGCGCAGTATTTCCGCCCGCTGACCAAGGACCTCACCCTGCGGCTGCGCACCCGGCTGGGCTATGCCAACGGCTATGGCGATACGCCGGAACTGCCATTCTTTGAAAACTTCTATGCCGGCGGCTTCGGCTCCGTGCGCGGCTTCGAGCGCAATACCCTGGGTCCGCGCTCCACGCCACCAACGCCCTACCGTTTGGTGAGTTGTGCCACCGAAAATGGCGTTGTTACAGAACGTTGTTACGTTCTCAATGCTGAGACCGGTGCGCTCGAGGTGAGTAGCAATCAGAGTGAGCCGCAGCCTTTTGGGGGCAATATCCTGATCGAGGGGAGCGCGGAAGTGATTTTCCCGCTTCCCTTTGTCAAGGATCAGCGCTCCATGCAGTCGACGTTTTTTATCGATGCCGGTAACGTCTTCGACAGCAGCTGTGGCGAGACACAGCTCAACTGTTACGATGTCGACCTCAGCCACGTGAACGTTTCTGCCGGTCTCGGTCTGACATGGATCACGGGCTTCGGGCCACTGCAGTTTTCCGTGGCCAAGGCGCTGCAGAAAAACGATGAGGATGAAGTGGAAGTGTTCCAGTTTACTCTGGGTAACAGCTTCTAAAACGCGGTTGTGCTGCAAGCGCACTGTAAGTAAATGTGCAAAACCAACGATAACTAAAGCAAAACGGAGAATTCGACGTGCTGAAAACCTTCAAGATTACCGCAGTACTGCTTGCCGGCATCCTGGCCTCAGCGTCCGCACTGGCCCAGACCAAGGTGGCGGTATTCAATCTGCAGGCGGCCATTATGAGTACCGAAGCCGCCAAGTCTAAGGTCAACGCGCTCAAGACCAGCTCCGAGTACTCGAAGCTGCAGAGCAGCGCTGAGTCCATCCGTGCCGAAGTGCAGAAAATGGCCGAAGACGCGCAGAAGAATGGCCTGACCTGGTCTGAAGAGCAGAAAGCCGAACACCAGCGCAAAATGAACTTCAAGCGCTCGGATTTTGAAACCGCGCTGAAGAAGCTGCGGGCGATGGAAGCTCAGGTGGGCCAGGACATCCAGAAGACCATGGCGCCCAAGGCCAAGACCGCGCTGGAGGCGGTGATCAAGGAGCAGAAGCTGGAGCTGGTTCTCGACGCCACCTCCGCCTATTTTGTCGCCCCCAATATTGATCTCACCGCGCAGATTGTCGAGCGCATGAACGCCGACAAGTAAGCTTCGATACCTCTTTTCATGAATCACAATCTGACTCTCGCCCAGCTGGCCGATCGGCTGGGCGCAGACCTGCGGCTGGCCCCTGGTGCTGACGCCGAGCTGGTGCCAACCGGTCTGAATACCCTACAGGATGCTGGCCCCACCGAGGTCAGCTTTCTTGCCAGCGCTAATTATCGCCGATTCCTCGCCAATACCGCTGCCGGCGCGGTGCTCGTCACCGATGCGGAGGCGGATGCCTGCCCGGTTTCGGCACTGGTGGTGGCGAATCCCTATCACGCCTTTGCGCTGGCGACAGCCCTGTATGATCGCACGCCGATCGCCTCCCCGGGTGTCCATGCCTCGGCGACGGTGCATCCGGATGCCGTTGTGCACCCGCAGGCCTCGATTGCTGCCGGGGCGGTAGTAGAGGCCCACGCACAGGTTGGCGCTGGTGCGGTTGTGGGGCCCAATACCGTGGTGGGGGAGGGCAGTACAGTGGGCGCCCGCACCCGTCTGTATGCCAACGTGACCATCTATCATGGCTGCGCCATCGGCAGTGACTGTATCGTCCACAGCCACGCGGTGATTGGCGCCGATGGTTTTGGTTTTGCCCCTGGCGGAGGTCAGTGGACCAAGATTCATCAGCTCGGCGGGGTGGAAATTGGCGATCAGGTCGAAGTGGGGGCCTGTACCTGTATTGACCGTGGCGCACTTGGCAATACGGTCATTGGGCGGGGTGTGAAGATCGACAATCAGGTGCAAATCGCGCACAATGTGCAAATTGGTGACTACTCAGCCATTGCTGCCTGCTCGGCGGTGGCGGGCAGCGCCACGATCGGCAAGCACTGCACCATTGCCGGGGGTGTCGGGGTGGTTGGCCACGTAAGCGTGGCGGACAAGACCCATGTCACCGCCATGACGCTGGTAACCAAGTCCATCGACAAGGCCGGCTCTTACTCCAGTGGTACTCCCTTCTCAGACAGTCGCAGCTGGCGCCGCAGCGCGGTGCGTTTTGCGCAACTGGATGAGATGGCTCGGCGCCTGCGCGATCTTGAGAAGCAGTTGGCCGGCACAGCCGTCGGATCTGGCGAGAGCGACTGATCCCGGCCCGGGGCCGACTTATTATCCATGCGAGCTAGCTTTTCGGGGCGAGAGTCCTGTCTCCTGAAGAAGTCATTGAATCAGGCGGCAGTCTCTTCCGCCCCGAAAATGTTTCTGGGGACATTACAAATGATGGACGTTCGCGAGATTCGTCAGTACCTGCCACACCGTTACCCTTTTCTGCTTGTCGACCGAGTGGTCGAGCTGGAGGAGGGTAAATACATCAAGGGCTACAAGAATATTTCCGTCAACGAGGAAGTGTTCAACGGCCATTTCCCCGAGGTGCCCATTTTCCCCGGTGTGATGATTATCGAGGCGCTGGCGCAGGTCTCCGGTATTCTCGGCTTCAAGACCTTGGGGCAGAAGCCGGAAGATGGCTACCTTTATCTGTTTGCCGGTATCGACGATGTGCGTTTCAAGCGTCAGGTAGTACCCGGGGACCGCTTGACGCTGGAGTCGGAGGTGGTTTCGGAGCGGCGCGGCATCTGGAAGTTCGCCTGTAAGGCGAGTGTCGACGGGGAGCTGGCCACCACCGCCAATGTGCTTTGTGCGGTAAAGCAGCTCTGATTTCCCTATCATTCCCGTGTCTGGTTGGGTGAAGCGGAGCCTGCGACACCTGACCGATTTGGTTTCATTATTTTCTAACCGGGTTTAAAGTAATCGCCTTTGTGAGTTGCTAGTAACGGGACGCAGTATGCAGACAGAAATTCACCCCACGGCAATAGTCGACGAATCGGCAGTCATCGGCTCCGGGGTGCGCATTGGTCCCTACAGCATCATCGGTCCCAAGGTCGAGATCGGGGATGGCTGTGAAATCGCCTCTCACGTTGTGCTGAGCGGCCCCACCAAGCTCGGCCGCAACAACCGCATCTACCAGTTTTCCTCGGTCGGACAGGATACCCCCGACAAGAAATATCAGGGCGAAGATACGACCCTGGTGGTGGGCGACAACAATGTTATCCGCGAGGGTGTCACTATCCATCGCGGTACGGTGCAGGATCGCGGCGAGACCACGATCGGCAATGACAACCTGATCATGGCCTATGCCCATGTGGGTCACGACAGCGTCATCGGCAACAATACGATTCTGGTCAACAATGTGGCCTTGGCCGGTCATGTGGTCATTCGCGATTGGGCGATTCTCAGTGGTTTCAGTCTCGTTCACCAGCATTGCACTATCGGTGAGCACGCATTTACCGGCATGGGCGCGGCGATCGGCAAGGACGTTCCCGCCTACGTGATGGTGGCGGGCAACCCGGCTGAGGCGAAGACCATCAACGCCGAGGGCTTGCGTCGTCGCGGCTTCTCACGCGAGGATATCGCGCTGATCAACAAGGCCTATAAGATTGTCTACCGCCGTGGGCTGACGCTGCAGGAAGCTCTGGAAGCGCTGGTTGATCTGCGTGAACAGTCGCCTGTGGTGCAGCCCTGGATCGATTCGCTCAAGTCCTCGAATCGCGGCATCGTCCGTTGATCTCGTTGAGATCGCTACTCTCCCTGTCCAGATGACAACTTCCCCTATGAGTGCAAACAAGAGCAGCCTGCGTATCGGTATCGTGGCCGGAGAGGCCTCCGGCGATATCCTCGGTGCGGGTTTGATCGCCGCGCTGCAGCAGCGCTTTGACGAGGTGAAGGTTGAGGGTATAGCCGGGCCTCGCATGCAGGGATTGGGGGCGCAATCACTGTATCCCATGGAGCGCCTGTCGGTGATGGGGCTGGTTGAGCCGCTCAAGCGGCTGCCGGAGCTGTTGCGGATTCGCAAACACCTGCGTGAGCAATTTTTGGAAAACCCGCCCGATGTTTTCATCGGCATCGATTCTCCCGACTTCAATCTGGGGCTTGAGGAGTCTCTGAAGGCCGCCGGCATCCCCACTGTGCATTATGTGAGTCCCTCTGTCTGGGCCTGGCGGCGTGGGCGGATCAAAAAAATTGCCCGGGCGGTGGATCATATGCTGACGCTGCTGCCTTTTGAGGTGGACTTTTACCGGGAGCACGGCGTGCCGGTGACTTTTGTCGGGCACCCGCTGGCGGATGACCTGCCCCTGTCTCCGGATGTGAATACCGCCAGGTCGGCGCTGGGTTTTGCTGCCGATGATCGTATCGTGGCCCTGCTGCCGGGCAGTCGCGGTGGCGAGGTGCGTTACCTCGGCCCGCTGTTTCTGCAGGCGGCGCGCTGGTGTCACCAGCGCCAGCCGGATCTCAAGTTTGTGCTGCCTGCGGCCAATGAGGCCAGGCGTGCGGAACTGGACGCCCTGCTGGCGGCTTTCCCGGAGTTGCCGCTGACATTGCTGGATGGGCGTTCCCATGAGGCGCTGGCCGCCAGCGACGCGGTGCTGATCGCCTCTGGAACCGCAACGCTGGAGACGCTACTGCTGAAAAAGCCGATGGTGGTGTCTTACAAGATGGGGCCCGTGTCCTTCGCCATTTTTTCCCGCCTTCTGCAGACCCCCTGGGTTGCGCTGCCGAACCTGTTGGCGCATCGCGAGCTGGTGCCGGAAATTTTGCAAAACGATGCCACGCCAGCCGCTCTCGGCGCTGAGGTGCTGAAGTTTTTCGAGGACCCGCTGCTGTGTGACCGATTGCAGCGTCAATTTAACGAGATTCATCAGCAACTGCGCCGCAATGCCTCGGCTCGGGCGGCGGAAGCTGTCTGTGCGCTCATTCAGGCCAAGTCATGAGTAAAACCGAACCCCCGCCTTACGTCTGTCCGTATCAGGGGTGTCTGCTCGCGGGTGTCGACGAGGTTGGCCGCGGACCCCTGGCGGGTGATGTGGTGGCGGCCGCGGTGATACTCGACCCTGCCCGGCCCATTGAGGGTTTGGCGGACTCGAAGAAGCTGAGTGAGAAAAAGCGTGAGCGGCTCTATGATGAGATCCGCGAAAAGGCGCTCTCTTTTGCCGTCGCCCGCGCCAGTGTGGCGGAGATTGATCAGCTCAATATCCTCCACGCCAGCCTGCTGGCTATGCGCCGCGCGGTTGAGCAGCTTGAGCTGCAGCCGGAATTTGTGCTGGTGGACGGCAATCGTAAGCCGGACTGGTCCTATGCCTGTGATACCGTGGTGAAAGGGGATGGCAGGGTTGCCGCTATCGGTGCCGCTTCGATTCTGGCCAAGGTGACCCGCGACCGGGAAATGGTGGAGCTGGACCGCGTTTACCCGGGCTACGGCCTGGCGGGGCACAAGGGTTATCCCACCAAGGCGCATCTGCAGGCTCTCGAGCGGCTGGGGCCGACTCCAATCCATCGCCAGAGCTTTGCTCCGGTCAAGCAGCTGTCGATGGATCTGGTCTAGCGGGTAGTTTCTGCTGGCTGCTGTCTGTGTTTCCGGCTGCCGCAGGTTGCTGA
Organism: Microbulbifer aestuariivivens; assembly: GCF_039545115.1. Lineage (NCBI taxonomy): Bacteria > Pseudomonadati > Pseudomonadota > Gammaproteobacteria > Cellvibrionales > Microbulbiferaceae > Microbulbifer > Microbulbifer aestuariivivens. Next base: position 164,754 of record NZ_BAABRT010000002.1, read on the forward strand.
TGCCGGCGGCCATCCTCTGAGTCGGCGGGCTATTTACCGGCTTTTTTGCTCTTCTTAACGACCTTTCGCGCGCGTGCCTGGGTGATCATCTTGTCCGAGACTTCAACGATCTCAACCAGGTAGTCCAGAATGTAAAAGCTGATATTGCCGTCGGGGATGCTCTCCAGGTGCTCCATGGCCAAGCCATTGAAGGTCTTGGGGCCATCGGTGGGCAGCTCCCAGTGCAGGGTGCGATTGATATCGCGGATCGATGTGCCGCCCTCGATCAGGTACCAGTCGTCACCAAGTGCGGTGATTTCCTCGTCATCGCTGGGCACCGGGCTGGCGGTGAAGTCGCCCACGATCTCCTCAAGCAGGTCTTCCAGGGTCACGATGCCCATGACCTCGCCATACTCGTCCACCACCAGTCCCATGCGCCGTTTCTGCTTCTGGAAGTTCATCAGCAGTGTCGGCAGTGGAGTGGCCTCCGGAACAAAATAGGGTTCGTCGGTATAGGATTTCAGTTTCTCCGGACTGAACTTTTCGGGTCCGTCCCTGAGGATCTGTGCCGCGCGGCGCAGGTGCAGAATCCCCACCACCCGGTTGATATCCCCCTGAAATACCGGCAGGCGCGTGTAGCTGCTCTCGGCCAGCTGCTGCAGAATCCTGTCGCCGCCGCTTTCCAGATCGACTCCGACCACTTCGTTGCGCGGGATCATGATGTCTTCCACGGTGGCCTGGTCCAGGTCGAGCACATTCAGCAGCATTCCCTTGTGCTTGCTGGGGAGCAGGGCGCCGGATTCGAATACCACTGTGCGTAGCTCTTCCGGGGCCAGATGCTCGACCTCCGCGCCGGCGGTGGCCTCGACGCCTACGAGACGCGCCAGGCCGTTGGAGATGCTGCCCACCAGCCAGACAACCGGAGCCAGAAGCCACAGCAGTGGTTTCAGGATGACCGAAGCTGGAAACGCGATTTTTTCCGGGTGCAGGGCGGCGATGGTCTTCGGTGTGACCTCGGCAAAGATCAGAATCACCAGTGTCAGGATGACCCCGGCGTAGGCCAGTCCGGCATCGCCGTAGAGGCGGGTGGCAATGGCCCCGGCGATCATGGAGGCGAGGACGTTGACCAGGTTGTTGCCGATCAGGATGACACCGATCAGCTTGTCCGGGCGCGACAGCAGCTCCATCGCCCGTTTGGCACCGCGGTGTCCGCTCTTGGCCTGGTGGCGCAGGCGGTAGCGGTTCAGCGTCATCATGCTGGTTTCGGAGCTGGAGAAAAAAGCGGAAATGGCGATGAGCAGGGCCAGCAGGCCGAACACCAGCCCGGGAGGTATATCGTTCAAGGTGGAACTCTGTTTATTGTCGAGCGGGGATATTGAAACAGAATTCCCGCAGCCGCAAGTCCGGGCCCTTGCCCATCTCTAGCCGCGCTGCAGGATCACTTCCAGCACCAGCTTGCTGCCGAAGTAAGCCAGCATCAGTGCGGCAAACGCGGTCAGGGTCCAGCGCACGGCGGTGTTGCCGCGCCAGCCCCATCTCCAGTGCCCCCACAGGAGGATGCTGTACAGCAGCCACGCCAGCAGCGAGAGGGCGGTTTTGTGCACCAGGTGCTGCGCAAACAGGTTGTCGACGAATAGAAAGCCGGTGATCAGTGAGGCGGTGAGCAGCAGTTGTCCGAAGCCGATGAGGCCAAACAGCAGCGACTCCATGGTTTGCAGCGGCGGCAGAAAGCGGCTGATAACGCCTGGACGGTGATTGTGCAGCTGCTGATTCTGGTAAAAGAGATAGATGGCCTGCAGGGTGGCCAGTGTCAGCAGCGAGTAGGCCGCGATAGAAAGCAGGGCGTGCAGGGCCACGCCCGCCGAGAGCCGTGCGCGGGGGATCACCGCCCCTGAATAGTGCTGAGAGGCCAGCTCGGCCAGTGCCGCGAGGGGCGCCAGGATCAGGATCAGAAGGTAAAGCGGGCGCTGGATGGCCAGCAGCAGGATCAGCAGGTTCACCGTCCAGGCCACCAGGGACAGCATGGCGGTGAGGTCGAAGCGGTAACCCGCGGGTGAGATCAGGGTGTCGAGCAGGGACACGCCGTGGGTGAGCACTGCACCGGCGAGCAGGCCCAGCAGCAGGGTGTTGTTTGGCCGCCGACGGTTGGAGAGCGCCAGTGCGGCCACAACCGTGGTCGCGAGGTAAAGAAGGATTGCCGTCCAGTGGGCCAGAGCCGCCATCGATAAGTCCGTGTCTCGTTTGCGATAGGGCGGCAGTGTGTCACAGCCCGCGATGGCAGGAAAGCCCGCCCCCGTGGGAGTTTCTGCTGTGCCCGCTCCTGAGCTATACTGCCGCGCCTCAGAGACCGGTATGGCGTATCCCGCACTGCCGTCAGCAGAAAATTCGAGACGCATCTATGTTCGACAATCTCAGTGACCGCCTTTCGTCGGCGCTCAAGAAAGTCACCGGCAAGGCCCGCCTCACGGATGACAATATCCGCGATACCCTGCGAGAAGTGCGCAAGGCGCTGCTGGAGGCGGATGTCGCGCTGCCAGTGGTTAAGGCGTTTGTGCAGCAGGTGCGCACCGCCGCAGTGGGGCAGAAGGTCAGCAAAGCGCTGAACCCCGGCCAGCAGTTCGTCAAGATCGTCCAGGACGAACTGGTGAAAGTGATGGGGGAGGCGGCGACGCCTCTGAACCTGGCTGTGCAGCCGCCGGCGATCATCCTGATGGCTGGCCTGCAGGGGGCGGGTAAGACCACCAGCGTGGCAAAGCTGGCCAAATATCTGCAGGCCCGCGAGAAGAAAAAAGTGATGGTGGTCAGTGCTGACGTTTACCGTCCCGCCGCCATTAAACAGCTGGAGACACTGGCTGGCGAGGTGGGTGCGCTGTTTCATCCATCGACGCCGGAGCAGAAGCCGCTGGATATCGCCAGGGGCGCCGTGGATGCCGCCCGTCGGCAGTTTGCCGATGTGCTGATTGTCGACACCGCCGGTCGCCTGCACGTTGACGAACAGCTGATGGGGGAGATTCGCGAGCTGCACAGTGCGCTGGACCCCGCGGAAACCCTGTTCGTGATCGATGCCATGATCGGCCAGGACGCGGTCAATACCGCCAAGGCCTTTGACGAGGCGCTGCCGCTGACCGGTGTGATTCTCACCAAGGCCGACGGTGACGCCCGCGGCGGCGCCGCGCTGTCGGTGCGGCACGTGACCGGCAAGCCGATCAAGTTTATCGGTGTCGGTGAGAAGACCGATGCCCTGGAGACCTTCCACCCGGACCGGATCGCCTCGCGCATCCTCGGCATGGGCGACCTGCTGTCGCTGATCGAGGAGGCGGAGCAGAAGATCGACAAGGCCAAGGCCGAGAAGCTGGTCAAAAAGGTGCAGAAGGGCAAGGGCTTCGATCTCGAGGATCTGCGCGACCAGCTGCAGCAGATGCAGAATATGGGTGGCTTCGGTTCCCTGCTGGAGAAGATGCCGGGCATGGGCAATATGGCCCAGATGGCCCAGCAGGCGGATATGGGCAAGGAATTCAAGCGGATGGACGCCATCATAGGGTCCATGACCCCCGCCGAGCGCCGTAACCCGGACATTCTCAGCGGTTCCCGCAAGCGCCGCATCACCGCCGGTTCCGGCACCCAGATCCAGGACCTGAATCGCCTGCTCAAGCAGCACAAGCAGATGGGCAAGATGATGAAAAAGCTCAAGGGCGGCGGCATGAACAAGCTGATGCGCGGCCTCGGCGGCATGCCGGGTATGGGTGGCGGTGACATGGGCGGCATGGGTGGAATGCCTGGCGGCCTGCCGCCGGGATTCCGCAAAAAGTAAGCTGTTGAAAAGCCGGTCAATTACCGGCTATACAAAATTCTGGCGGTACATTAGAATACGCCGCCTTTCAGCCGGGTGAGCTACCGGCAGAGTTGTTGTAGGGGGTCGCCGTTTGCGACCACCCAGTATTGAAACTACAGGAAAGCTACATGGTAACCATTCGTTTGGCTCGTGGCGGTGCAAAGAAGCGCCCGTTCTATCACCTGACAGTCACCGACAGCCGCAAATCCCGCGACGGTCGTTTTATTGAGCGTGTTGGCTTCTTCAACCCGGTTGCCCGCGGTCAGGAAGAGCGTCTGCGCATCGATCGTGAGCGTGTCGACTACTGGGTGAGCCAGGGCGCGCAGGTTTCCGACCGCGTCAGCAAGCTGCTGAAAGAAGCCGCTTAAGTTATTGACCCAGCAAGCGAGAGCGTCCGTGGCTGATTCCACTTCCGAATCCGGAGAACTGGTCACTGTCGGGCGCCTGACCGCTGTGTATGGGGTCCGCGGCTGGGTGAAGGTGCACTCCTTTACCGAGCCTATGGACAATATCCTGCAGTTCCAGAAATGGTGGCTGCAAGGGGAGAAAGGCTGGGAGCCCCTGGCTATCGATGGCGGTAAACGCCATGGCAAGGGCCTTATCGTTCACATCAAGGATGTGGATGACCGCGATGTGGCGGCCCGTTTCTGTCAGCGTGATGTTGCCGTATCCAGGGAGGAAATGCCCTCCCTGCATGAGGGCGAGTACTACTGGCATCAGCTGGAAGGCCTGCGTGTGATCAGCCGCTTCGGTGGTGCCGAGGTCGACTTTGGCAAAGTGGTGCGGTTGATGGAAACCGGTGCCAACGATGTCCTGGTGGTGCGCGGTGGTGCGGATCGGCGAGAGCGCCTGATCCCGTACATTCCCGGGGAATACATCACCGATATCAACCTGGAAGCCGGTGTTCTCACCGTCGACTGGGATCCGGAATTCTGAGTTGATGGTGGCCAAGCGAATCGCTCTGGTGACCATCTTTCCGGAGATGTTTGCCGCCCTTACCGAGCATGGCATCACTGGTCGAGCGGTGAGGGATGGCCTGCTGGAAGTGCGCTGCTGGAACCCCAGGGATTTCACCAGCGACCGGCACCGCACCGTGGATGACCGCCCCTATGGTGGCGGCCCAGGCATGGTGATGCTGGCCGAGCCACTGTATCAGGCTCTGACCGAGGCGCGAGCCTGGGCGGGAGCGGACGGTGCGACGGCTCGTTCCATCTACCTGTCCCCGCAGGGGCGGCAGTTGGATCAGGGCGGAGTGCTGGAGTTGTCGGATGCCGGCAATCTGGTTTTGCTGGCGGGCCGCTACGAAGGTGTCGACGAGCGTCTTATCGGGATGCTCATCGATGAAGAGTGGTCCATCGGCGACTATGTTTTGAGTGGTGGCGAGCTTGCCGCCATGGTGATGGTGGATGCCCTCACGCGATTGATTCCCGGTGCCCTGGGGCACGATCAGTCGGCCGTTGAGGACTCCTTTGCCCAGGGGTTGCTGGACTGCCCGCACTACACGCGCCCGGAAGAGTATCGGGGCAGGGTGGTGCCGGAAGTGTTGCTGTCTGGCAATCACGAGAGAATCCGTCGCTGGCGTCTCAAGCAGTCGCTGGCGCGAACGCAGGAGCGGCGGCCCGACCTGTTGGAAGGGTTAACGCTCAGCGAGGAGCAGGCGCAATTGCTGGAGGAAATCCGGCGGGAGCGCAACTCCGAAGCAACTTGATGCCGGATTCGCCGGGAGGCGTGAGTAGTTCGGTGAACTAGCTGTGAAGCTACACAAACTCTATTTGGGAGTATTCCAAATGACCAACAAGATCATTCAGCAGCTGGAACAGGAACAGCTGAAAAGCGAAGTCACCGCTTTTGCCCCGGGCGATACCGTTATCGTTCAGGTGAAGGTAAAGGAAGGCGAGCGCGAGCGTCTGCAGGCGTTCGAAGGTGTGGTGATCGGCAAGCGTAACCGCGGCCTGAACTCTTCCTTCACTGTGCGCAAGATCTCCCACGGTGTCGGCGTTGAGCGTACCTTCCAGACTCACAGCCCGCTGGTTGACAGCATCACTGTCAAGCGTCGCGGTGACGTGCGTCAGGCCAAGCTGTACTACCTGCGCAACCTGACTGGTAAAGCGGCGCGTATCAAAGAGAAGCTCAACTAAGTTTCTCCCTCGCGATGCGACAAAGCCGGAGCTATACAGCTCCGGCTTTTTTTTGCCTCGGCAAAAGTGCGGCGCGTCAGGGCTGTTGTGGTTGGGGAGTGGCAGAGGGTGCCGCTGCGCGTGCTGTCGCAGCGAGTGTGGTTAAATAGGCTTATGCAGGAACTACAGCAGCAGGAAGAAATGGTCGCCCGCTGGCTGGATATGCTCTGGGCCGAGCGCGGTGCCAGCGAGCATACGCGCGCCGCCTATGGCCGTGATTTGCGCGCATTTGCTGAGTTTGCCGCAGCGGGCGGCACCGCACTGCTGGAGGTCGGGCGCGAGCACGTGCAGCGCTTTCTCGCCGAGCGCCACCGTAAGGGGATTTCCGCTCGCTCCAGTGCTCGAGCTTTGGCCGCGCTGCGGGGCTTTTTTCAGTACTGCCTGCGCCAGGGTTTGATTCGGGAAGATCCGGTGGCTCTGGTGGAAAACCCCAAGCTGCCAAAGCCACTGCCGAAATCCCTGTCTGAAGCGGATGTGGAGGCATTGCTGGAAGCGCCGGACCTGGAGTCCGAGCTGGGTATGCGCGATCGCACCATGCTGGAGCTGCTGTACGCCTGCGGCCTGCGGGTGACAGAGCTGGTGAGCCTGCGGGTTTCCCAGGTCAACCTGCGTCAGGGTGTCGTCCGCGTGACCGGCAAGGGGCGCAAGGAGCGGCTGGTGCCCATGGGCGAGGCGGCGCAGTCCTGGCTTCAGCGCTATCTTCGCGACGTGCGCCCGCTGCTATTGCCGCCCGGGCAGAGTGATGTCTGTTTCCCCGGCCGCGCCGGGCAGCCGCTGACGCGGCAGGCGTTCTGGTACCGGATCAAGCACTGGGCGCTGGTGGCGGGAATCGAAAAGCCCCTGTCCCCCCATACGTTGCGCCATGCCTTTGCCACCCACCTGCTGAATCACGGCGCCGATTTGCGGGTCGTGCAATTGCTGCTGGGGCATACAGATCTTTCCACCACGCAAATCTATACCCAGGTGGCGAGGGCGAGGCTCAAGTCCCTGCATCAGCAGCATCACCCCCGCGCATAGGGGGCGACAGTGTAGGGCGGGGCCTTCTGTGCCAGTGGCGACAAGCGCCGCCGATTGATGCCATACTCGCGGTAACTGTGGGGCGGCGACAGGGTCGAAGCCGTGAATAGATAGAGGAGTTATCCGGAATGAAGTATCTCAACAAGCCGCTGATGCTGGTCGGCGCAGTGCTGGCGCTGTTTGGCGGTGTTGTGCAGGCTGAAGTCGACGCGGAAACAGCCGCTGCCATCAAGGCCAAGCTCAAGGCGGCCAACCCCAGAGCGAGTTACGGCGAGGTGAGCGAGAGTCCGATAAAGGGGATCTACGAGGTGGAAGCCGGTGGCGGCAACACCCTGTATGTGACCGGGGATGCCAGTTATTTTATTTTTGGCGACCTGTATAAAGTGGAATCCGACAATTTTGTCAACGTCGCCGAGCAGCGTCGTTCGCGACAGCGCGCGCAAGTGATGAAGGCGCTGGATCTGGATGACATGATTGTCTTTTCTCCGAAAAAGGGTAAAAAGAAAGCGCATATTTATGTGTTCACCGATGTGGACTGTGGTTACTGCCGTAAACTGCATAATGACGTGCCGGAGCTCAACAAGCGCGGCATAGAAGTGCGCTACCTGGCCTTTCCCCGTACAGGCCTGAATACTACGGGGTACCGCAAGCTTGTCACCGCCTGGTGCGCCGACGCCCCCAATGAGACGCTCAGCGCGCTCAAGGGTCCCTCGAGAGATTTTGTAGCCCTGGAGGTGTGCGAGAAGAATCCTGTTGCCGAGCAATACAAGCTTGGTAGTGAGGTGATTGGTGTGCAGGGCACCCCGACCATTGTGATGGAAGATGGCACCGTGGTGCCCGGTTATGTGCCCCCCGATACCCTGGTAAAAGCACTCGGTATCTGAGTATTGCCCTGGGCGGTATTGTCCGCCCGGCTCCTGCCTGGTGCCCGGCAAAGCCGGGTCTGGACCCCGGCGCAGAGGTGGCTTCACGCGCCAGGCGGCCAGCTTGGCTGGATGCGCAATTTAATTGACATTTTGCCTCTCCAGTCAGTAAGGTTGTCGTCCTTTTACTGTTTTTAAAATCATTTATTGCGCTGTTACCTGGCTGTAATCCCGGCAGCGGGCCCGCTTTGACGGGGTTTCGTTCCTGGGAGAGGTAAGCCGTTTGCGCGGGGAGAAGTTGTGAGCGCAACCGTCGAAGAAACCATTCAATACGCATCCGATAAAAGCCCCAACCAGCAGAGACGCACAGTGCGCATTGGCATCTGTGGCCTCGGTACTGTGGGAAGTGGCACGGTCAATGTGATGCGCCGCAACGCCGAGGATATCGCCGCCCGCTGCGGTCGTCCGCTAGAAATCGTGCAGATTGGCGCGCGGCGTGATAACCCCGCCTGCGACACCAGCCAGGTCAATGTCTCCCGTGAGATCTTCGATGTGGCCAGCAATCCCGACGTGGACATTCTCGTTGAACTGATTGGTGGCACTACGGTCGCCCGCGAACTGATACTGACCGCCATCCGCAACGGCAAGCATATCGTCACCGCCAACAAGGCGTTGATTGCCGAGCACGGCAACGAGCTCTTCGCCGCTGCCGCCGAGCAGGGCGTCAGCATTGCCTACGAGGCGGCCGTGGCCGGCGGTATTCCGATCATCAAGTCCCTCCGTGAAGGCCTGGTGGGCAACCGCATACAGTGGCTGGCTGGCATCATCAACGGTACTGGCAACTACATCCTCAGTGAAATGCGCGACAAAGGGCGTACTTTTGAAGAAGCGCTGGCGCAGGCCCAGGCGCTCGGCTACGCCGAGGCCGATCCCACTTTTGACGTGGAGGGTATCGATGCCGCCCATAAGCTGGTGATTATGGCTTCGCTGGCGTTTCGTATGCCGTTCGCATTTGACAAGGTCTACACCGAGGGCATCAGCGGTATTTCCAGTGAAGACATTCGCTATGCGGAGGAACTGGGTTACCGCATCAAGCATCTCGGCATCGCCCGTGGCACCGAGCAGGGTGTGGAGCTGCGCGTGCACCCGACACTGATTCCCGAGCGCCGCCTGATTGCCAGTGTCAACGGGGTAATGAACGCCGTACTGGTAAACGGCGATGCGGTAGGCCCGACTCTCTACTATGGCGCCGGCGCCGGCGCCGAAGCGACCGCCTCTGCGGTTATCGCGGACATCGTCGATGTCGCCCGTACACTTGAGGCCACACCGGACCAGCGCGTGCCGCTGGCGGGTGTTGCCGAGGGCAGCCAGAGCGCATCCGAAGTGCTGCCGATGGAAGAGGTGGTGACCAGTTATTACCTGAGAATCTCCGCCCATGACAAACCGGGCGTAATGTCACAGGTGGCGAAAATCTGCAGCGATCAGGGTATCAGTATCGAGGCCCTGATCCAGCACGAGCCTGCCGAAGGCGAGGCCCTGGTGCCGGTGGTGATCCTCACCAGCCGTGCCAAAGAGGCGCGCCTGCGTGAGGCTGTTGCCCAGATAGAAGCGCTGGATACCGTTGAAGGCGAAGTTGTACGCATTCGGGTTGAGCCGCTGGGCTGAGTTGTGCGGGCTGGATTCGGTGGCCACTGGCGCTACCGCATTCAGCCCCAGCTGCACCGGCAATCTCATCTCCTGTTTCATTTTCCACATTGTTCCATTGGTTTAGTAAGCGGAAACACCGTGAAATTTATCAGCACCCGCGGCCGTGCGCCGTCGCTCTCTTTTTCTGACACCGTTCTTGCCGGTCTCGCCAGTGATGGCGGCCTGTACGTGCCGGAGTCCCTGCCGAGCTTTTCCCGCGAGGAAATCCGCGCGATGTCAGGACTCGATTATCGCGAGCTGGCCTTTCGGATTATCCAGCCGTTCGTGGGTGGTGAGCTGAGCGACGAGGAGCTGCGCGGCATTATCGAGCGTGCCTACAGTAATTTCCGCCACACAGCCATTGCGCCACTGGTGCAGACCGCCAGTAACGAGTGGATTCTGGAGCTGTTTCAGGGCCCAACACTGGCGTTCAAGGATTTCGCGCTGCAATTCCTCGGACAGCTGTTCGACCATCTGCTGAAAAAGCGCGGCGAGCGTGTGGTGGTGCTGGGCGCCACTTCCGGTGACACCGGCTCGGCGGCGATCGAGGGCTGCCGGCACTGCGACAATATCGATATCTTTATTCTGCATCCCCACAACCGCGTGTCTGAAGTACAGCGGCGGCAGATGACCACGGTTCTGTCGGACAATGTGTTCAATATCGCCCTCGAGGGCAACTTTGACGATTGCCAGAATATGGTCAAGGCCAGTTTCGCAGACCAGTCCTTCCTGCCCGACGGGCGTCGTCTGGTGGCGGTCAACTCCATCAACTGGGCGCGGATCATGGCCCAGATTGTTTATTACTTTTATGCGGCCGTCAGCCTCGGTGCGCCGGACCGGGCGGTGAACTTCTCCGTTCCCACCGGTAACTTCGGCGATATTTTCGCCGGCTATCTGGCGCGGAAGATGGGCCTGCCCATCGACCAGCTGGTGATCGCCACCAATGCCAACGACATCCTGCACCGCTGCATCAGCGACAATGACCACACGCCCCGGGAGCTGGTGCACAGCCTCTCGCCGAGCATGGATATCATGGTGTCGAGCAACTTCGAGCGGCTGCTGTTTGACCTCTACGACCGCGATGGCGCGGCCGTGACCGACCTGCTGGCGGACCGCTCTGCGCCCATGCACCTCAGCGAAGAGGCGCTGGGCCAGGCGCGCGAGGTCTTCTCCTCCTGGAAGGTGGACGACCTGCGCACTGTGGAGGTTATCCGCGACGTGTACGAATCCTGCGGCTATATCCTCGATCCGCACACCGCGATTGGGGTCGAGGCCGCGCGCAAGGTGCGGCGTTCGAATGCCGATCCCATGGTTTGCTTATCGACCGCGCACCCGGCAAAATTCCCCGATGCGGTGGCCCGCGCGCTGCCCACAGAGCAGATTCCCCTGCCGCCCCATATGCAGGACCTGTTCGAGCGCGAGGAGCGCATGAAAGTGCTGCCCAACGAGCTTGGCAGGGTCCACGACTTTATGGCAACGGCACTCGGGGCCGATTGACCGCCACCCCACCTCTTGTGGGGCTGCCGGCCCCGGGAAGCTCGCGCAACAACTGATCAAACTGAGCGAGAATGAACAAGACCATTCAGCGACGGCCAGTGGATTTGTCCACTGGCCGTTTTGCTTCTGATACACCGGAAATCCTGCAGCGAGTGCTGCTTGGCCGCGGCGTCACCAGTGAGGCCGCCCTCGACCACCGTCTCAATCGCCTGCAGGCGCCAGACACCATGCGCGGCCTGCCGGAGGCGGTGCGCATCCTGCAACAGGCGGTGCGCAGTGGCGAAAGCATCCTGATTGTGGGCGACTTCGACGCGGACGGGGCTACCAGCAGCACCCTGGCCGTGCTCGCCCTCGGCGCTATGGGTGCCGCGGAGGTCGATTTCCTGGTGCCGAACCGCTTTGATTTTGGCTACGGCCTGACCCCGGAAATTGTTGCGGTGGCCAAGGAGACGGCCCCGGACCTGCTGATCACCGTGGACAACGGAATCTCCAGCATCGATGGCGTGGCCGCCGCCCGCGCCGCCGGCATGAAAGTCGTCGTTACGGACCACCACCTGCCCGGCAGCGAGCTGCCGCAGGCGGATGCTATCGTCAACCCGAATCAGCCGGACTGCGATTTCCCCAGCAAGAACCTGGCCGGTGTGGGAGTGATTTTCTATTTGCTCAGCCGTCTAAAGAGCGCGCTGGAGCAGAATGGCTGGTTTGCCGAGTCCGGCATCGCCGCGCCGAACATGGCGGAATACCTCGACCTGGTGGCGCTCGGCACCGTGGCCGACCTGGTGCCGTTGGATCACAACAACCGCATCCTCGTGCATCAGGGCATTGCCCGTATCCGCGCCGGCCGCTGCCGGCCCGGTATAGAGGCGCTGCTGGAGGTGGCCGGGCGCGATCGGCGCCGGCTCTCCACCACCGATATCGGCTTTATTCTCGGCCCGCGCATCAACGCCGCCGGGCGTCTCGACGATATCGGCACCGGTATCCGCTGTCTGTTGACCCGCGACCCGGCGGAGGCGCGGGAACTGGCCGCGGAGCTGGATGCGCTGAACCGGGATCGCAAGGCCATCGAGCAGGGCATGCAGCGCGAGGCCATGGCGGCTTTGGACAGGCTGCGGCTTGAGGGCGAGATTCCCTGGAGCCTGTGCCTCTACGACGAGCAGTGGCACCAGGGGGTGGTGGGTATTCTCGCCAGCCGTATCAAGGAAAAGTTTCACCGCCCGGTGATTGCCTTTGCGGATGGCGATAACGGCCTGATCAAGGGTTCGGCCCGCTCCATCCCCGGCCTGCATATCCGCGATGCCCTGAGCGACGTGGCGGCGGCCCAGCCCCATTTGATCTCGAAGTTTGGCGGCCATGCCATGGCGGCGGGGCTGAGCCTGCCGCGACAAAACCTGCGGGCATTTACCGAGGCGTTCGAGACTGCGGTGCGCAAGCGTTTAACCGAGGGGCAGTTGCAGGCGGTGATTGACTCCGACGGCGCGCTGCAGCCGGCGGATTTCACCTTGCCGCTGGCCGCCTCCCTCCGCGCCCTGGCGCCCTGGGGACAGGCGTTTCCGGAGCCGGTATTCGACGGTGAATTCTTGCTGCTGCAGCAGCGTATCGTCGGCGAGCGGCACCTGAAAATGGTGGTCGCGCCGGAGGCGAGCCCGCAGCTGGCGCTGGACGCCATTGCCTTCAATGTGGACACCGAGCAATGGCCTCGGGCCGCCGACCGCGTGCGCCTCGCCTACAAGCTGGATATTAACGAGTTCCGGGGGCGGGAGTCGTTGCAGCTGCTGGTGAGCCATCTGGAGCCGCTGTGAGCGAGCCGCCCTGTGGGGCGCCGGCCTTCACCGCTCGAATTCATTTGGGTGAATCGCTTTGAATGAATAGCCGCTTGTGTTCGTGTGGTGCGCGGCGCAGGGCAAACGCAGAACAGCGCGGGCCATGTGCAGGTTATGTGCAGGTTATACGGTGAATATTCTTTCGTATGCGCGCATCAGCACAGCTGCTTTGCGCAGTTCAGTGCGCAGTTCAGTGTGGCGTGCAGCGCCGGGCCTGATGGTTCGGTAACAGACTTTTAGTAGTACTTTCTTCCAAGGACTTATCGAGATGAAAGCAGAACAGGCGAGGGCGGAACTGCTGCTGTTGCTGGCGGCCTTATTCTGGGGGCTGGCATTTGTGCCGCAGAAGATCGCGATGGAACATATGCCGCCGCTGGCCTTCAATGCCTGGCGATTTATCCTCGGCGGTTTGATTTTGATTCCAGTGGTCTACTGGCTGTCCTCGCGCCGGGATGTGGCGACGCCACAGGCGGGCGTGCCGATACGCAGCCGCTGGCGCGACTGTTTGGGTCCCGGTGCTATCCTCGGTTTCTGGCTGTTTCTGGGGGCGGCGCTGCAGCAGGGTGGTCTCGTTTACACCGGTGCCGGCCGTGCCGGTTTTATCTCCGGTATGGAAATGCTGCTGGTATCGGTGATCGGACTCTCGCTGGGCAAGCCCACCAACCGCTGGACCTGGGCCGGTATTGCGGTGGCGCTGCTGGGCCTCTACTGGCTCAGTGATTTCTCCGCGGAGACTCAGCTGATCGGCGACCTGCTGGTATTTGCCGGCGCTTTCGCCTTCGCCATTCAGGTGCTGACGGCGGATCGGCTGGTGCGGGGTTTCCATGCGCTGCGTTTGGCGGTGGTGCAGTTTCTGTGTTGTGGATTCCTGTCGGCGGTGGCTTCGCTGATGGTGGAAGACGCCACCTTGCAGGGCGCGGTGGATGCCGCATGGCCCATCGCCTATATGATGATCTTTTCCACCGCGCTCGCCTTTACATTCCAGTTGCTGGGTCTGCGCCATGCGGCCACATCACACGCTACCGTGATTATGAGTCTGGAGGCCGTTTTCGCGGTGATTTCCGGCTGGCTGATCCTCAGCGAAGTGCTGGCGCTGCCGGAGCTGATCGGTTGCAGCCTGATGCTGGCCGGCATGCTGCTGAGCCGCTATGGCGCCCATGCGGGGAGTCACCACTGAGGTTTTGAGGTGCTGAGATGCTAGGAGTAATCGATTTTTCCGTGCTGGCCCTGTTCGTGCCCACCTTTTTCTTCGTATCCATCACCCCGGGTATGTGCATGACCCTGGCGCTGACCCTCGGCATGACGGTGGGGGTGCGGCGCACCGGCTGGATGATGCTGGGCGAGCTTGCCGGGGTGGCGCTGGTGGCGCTTTCCGCCGTGCTGGGGATCGCCGCATTGATGCTGCGCCACCCCGAGGCCTTCCAGCTGTTCAAGGTTGCCGGCGGCGCCTACCTGGCATGGCTGGGGGTGCAGATGTGGCGGGCGCGCGGGCGCATGGTGATGGTGGCGGCGCAGGACCGAATCGCTGAACCGCCGGCGCGCTCGGCACTGGCGTTGCAGGGTTTCCTGACGGCGGTGGCCAACCCCAAAGGCTGGGCCTTCTTTATTGCCCTGTTGCCGCCGTTTATCAGTGAGGCGCGGCCGCTCGCGCCACAGCTGGCGGTGCTGGTTGCTATTATTCTGCTGTTGGAAACCCTCTGCATGCTGATCTACGCCACCGGAGGCCGCACGCTCAGCCGCCTGCTGGCGCGGGGGGAAAACGTGCGCCTGATCAATCGCATCGCCGGCACCCTGATGCTGTTGGTGGGCGGCTGGCTGGCATTTGGCTGAGGGGTGGTCATCCATCGCGCCCGTGTCGAAATTCTCAGGGAGGAGAACTGATGAGCTTTAGAACCCTTTGTCTGCTGCTGGCCGCTGCTCTGTTGTGCGCCTGTGGCCCCGGGGATAAAAACGAGCCGGCCGCGGGCGGTGATGCCGGGCCTGAGGGCAAGACGCAGGCGCCTGCCGGCAGGCCCGAGGAGCTGCTCTGGATATTCGAAAGCCGCGGCAATATGCAGTGTGAGGGCGGCGGCACGACTCTTGCCAAGAGCGGCGAGCGCCTGTCTGCCCAGGGGGTAAAGGTGCAGGAGTCCCGCTGTGGCGTGCGTACAGACCGGGCCTACCCGTCGGTATGCGGTGGCCAGACCGGCGATATCCTGCTCCATCTGATCAATAAGAACTCCCTCGATGCGGCCCTGCAGCTGGGTTTTGACCCGGCCCAGCCGATCGAGTATCAGCACCGCGACTGCCCCTCCGCCGACCGCTGAGCGGCCCCCGCCTCACCCCTCTCCCATCGGTGCGCGGGCAGGACCGCTGCCCGCGACTGGCAGTACCCCGGCGCGCTACGGTAGAATGCGCGCCGCTTTTAAATTGCCCGGAAGCCGAGAGATCATGGAAATCAACCCGCTGCTGAATCAGCTGAAAGACCTCGAGGAGCGCACCGACGTTCTTAGGGGGTATCTTTGACTACGCCAGCAAGAAAGAACGACTGACCGAAGTCGAACTGGAACTGGCAGAGCCCTCTGTCTGGGATAACCCGGATCGCGCCCAGGAACTGGGTCGCGAGCGCGCCTCCCTGGAAACCGTCGTCACCACCATTGAAAATCTGGATTCCGGTATCGGCGACTGCCGCGAGCTGCTGGATATGGCGGTGGAGGAGAATGATGAAGACTCCGTGACGGAAGTGGCCGCGGAAATCGACGGACTGCAGAAGCAGTTGGCGGTACTGGAATTCCGCCGCATGTTCTCCGGCGAGAACGACCCCAATAACGCCTACCTGGAAATCCAGGCCGGCTCCGGCGGCACCGAAGCCCAGGACTGGGCCGAGATGCTGCTGCGTATGTACCTGCGCTGGGGCG
This sequence comes from Microbulbifer aestuariivivens, assembly GCF_039545115.1. Classification (NCBI taxonomy): domain Bacteria; kingdom Pseudomonadati; phylum Pseudomonadota; class Gammaproteobacteria; order Cellvibrionales; family Microbulbiferaceae; genus Microbulbifer; species Microbulbifer aestuariivivens. Next base: position 180,522 of record NZ_BAABRT010000002.1, read on the forward strand.
AGGCTCACGGCTTCAAAACCACGCTGGAGGAAGCCTCGGCCGGGGAAGTGGCCGGCATCAAGAGTGCCACCATCCACTTTGTCGGCGACCACGCCTTTGGCTGGCTGCGCACCGAAACCGGCGTGCACCGCCTGGTGCGCAAGTCGCCATTCGACTCCGGCAATCGCCGCCACACCTCTTTCACCTCGGTGTTTGTCTCGCCGGAAATCGATGACAACATCGAGATCGAGGTGGACAAGTCTCAGGTGCGTGAAGACACCTACCGCGCCTCCGGCGCCGGTGGTCAGCACGTGAACAAGACCGACTCCGCCGTGCGCCTGACCCATCTTCCCTCGGGCATTGTGGTGGCCTGCCAGAGCGAGCGCTCCCAGCACCAGAACCGCGACAAGGCCTGGAAGATGCTGCGGGCCAAGCTCTACGAGCAGGAGATGCTGAAGCGCAATGCCGAGAAGCAGGCCATGGAAGACAGCAAGGCGGATATTGGCTGGGGCAGCCAGATTCGCTCCTATGTCCTCGACGACCAGCGTATCAAGGACCTGCGCACCGGTGTGCAGACCAGCAACTGTCAGTCGGTACTCGACGGAGACCTGGACCAGTTTATCGAGGCCAGCCTCAAGGCCGGACTCTGATGTGACCTCGCGGGTGGCTGGCCTGGTACTGCGGCGGCCCCCCGCAAACCTGATGTTTGCCTACACACTTTAATATTCCGTACTGGAAGTTCCCATGACCGAAATGCAGCAAGACGAAAACAAGCTGATCGCCGAGCGCCGCGCGAAATTGAGCGCCCTGCGCGAAAAGGGCGATGCATTCCCGAACAGTTTCCGCCGCGAACACCTGGCTGCTGATCTGCAGCAGGCGTTCGGTGACAAGAGCAAGGAAGCGCTCGAAGAGCTGGGCGGCTCCGCCTGTGTGGCGGGGCGGATTGTTGCCAAGCGCGGCCCGTTTATGGTGATACAGGACGTGTCCGGGCGTATTCAGCTGTATGCGGATAAAAACACCCAGAAGGAACTCAAGGAGCGCTTCGGCGGCTGGGATATCGGCGATATCGTCGGCGTGCAGGGCGCGCTGCACAAGTCCGGCAAGGGCGACTTGTATGTGAACTGCGAGCATTTCACCCTGCTGACCAAGGCCTTGCGCCCGCTGCCGGAGAAGTTCCACGGCATCGCCGACCAGGAGCTGCGTTACCGCCAGCGCTATGTCGATCTGATTGCCACGCCGGAATCCCGCGAAGTGTTCCGCATCCGCTCGCAGGTGATCGACTATATCCGTCGCTTCCTCAACGGCCACCACTTTATGGAAGTGGAGACGCCGATGCTGCAGGTCATTCCCGGCGGCGCCACAGCGCGGCCGTTTATCACCCACCACAACGCGCTGGATATCGACATGTATCTGCGGGTGGCACCGGAGCTGTACCTGAAGCGGCTGGTGGTGGGCGGTTTCGAGCGGGTCTACGAGATCAACCGCAACTTCCGCAACGAGGGTCTGTCCACCCGTCACAACCCCGAGTTCACCATGCTCGAGTTCTACCAGGCCTATGCGGACTACAACGACCTGATGGATCTCACCGAGGAAATGCTGCGCGGCATCTGCAGCGATGTGCTGGGTTCCACCACCGTGACCTACCAGGACAGCAGCTATGACTTCGCCAAGCCGTTTACGCGCCTGTCCGTTTTCGATTCCATCCTGCGCTATAACCCCGGCCTGAGTGCTGCGGATATCGACAATATCGACGGCGCGCGCAAGGTGGCCGGGGACCTGGGTATTCCGCTCAAGGACAGCTGGGGACTTGGCAAGGTACAGATTGAAATCTTCGAGAAGACTGTCGAGCACCGCCTCGACCAGCCCACCTTCATCACCGAATACCCCACCGAGGTTTCACCGCTGGCACGCCGTAACAACGACAACCCGTTTGTCACCGACCGTTTTGAGTTTTTCGTCGGTGGCCGCGAGATTGCCAACGGCTTTTCCGAGTTGAATGACGCCGAGGACCAGGCCGAACGCTTCAAGGCGCAGGTTGCGGAGAAGGACGCCGGTGACGACGAGGCCATGCACTTCGACGCGGACTATATCCGCGCGCTGGAATATGGCCTGCCGCCCACGGCGGGTGAGGGCATCGGTATCGACCGCCTGGTGATGCTGCTGACCAACTCACCGTCGATTCGCGATGTGTTGCTCTTCCCGCATATGCGCCCGGAAACCGACTGAACCGGTATCGGGTGCTGATCGGGGGCCCAGCTGTTGAGTGCTGGGGCCCCGATCGCTGCGCTGTTCTTTTCTCCGCCTGACGGCACTCCTGCCACCTCCGCATCTGCCTGCCTGTATCTCTTTCATGCTCTTGCTCTTGCTCTTGCCCGTGCGCTTGCTGTTGCCGTGGGCGGTGTTTTACGGAAGGGTTTTGGCTCTGGATTGCGGGCGCTGGGCTGAAACGGTCGATGATTTTCCGCAGGCGACGGTTTTATTGATCGAGAATAATCAGGTGATCGGGCAGCTCGTTTTTGACGACTGTCTGCGGCGCAACCTCTGCGAGAAGGTCGCCGCAGCGTTCGATGCAATGGACAAATGCATCGCCGGTGCGGCCCCGTTTCACTTCACTGATAAAGTGCTCGACCACATCGCGCCAGGTCTCATCGTTGATCAGTTCGGCGAGCCCCCGATCCGCGAGAATTTCCACATAGTGTTCCGCCTCGGAAACAAAAATCAGCAGCCCTAGCCGACCCTGGGTGCTGTGCAGTTCCTGTTGCAGAAATTCCCTCCGCGCCACATTGGCCGCGCGCCAGTATTTGACCCGTTTCGGCACCAGGCGCATGGTGAGCGGTCGCCAGCGGAACAGCGCGGCCAGCAGGATAAACAGTACCCATTGCAGGACAAACGCCTCGCGCAAGTCCAGCCACCAGGGGAAGAACTGCATCAGTGGGGCCAGCAGCAGGGCAAGGAATGCCGCCCAGAGGGTGGAAATATACAGGTAGCTGTCGGACTGCCCTGTGAGGACGGTCACCAGTTCGGCATCGGTACGGGATTCCGCTTTTTTAATCGCCTCGGATACCCGCCGGCGCTGTTGATCTGTGAGCATCACCATCCTCCCGATGCGCCCCCGCCGCCGAAACTGCCCCCACCACCGCCGAAGCCTCCGCCTCCGCCGCCAAAACCGCCACCACCGTAATATCCCCCGAAGCGCCCGCGCCGGTAACTGCCGCGACCGCTGGATGCGCCAAGCAGCGAGCTGCCAAACAGCTGCAACATAATCAGCACCAGAAAGAATCCCACCAGCAGGGCCAGGCGCCGATCTTTGCGGTTTTCGGTGGGCTCGGCCACATACTCGTTTTTAATCGCCGCAATGATCGACTCAATGCCCGCTGTGATGCCTTGATCGAAATCGCCGCTGCGAAAGTGCGGCAGGATTTTGGTGTGGATAATGTTGGCCGACAGCGCATCGGTCAGCGCGCCCTCGAGACCGTAGCCCACTTCGATACGCACCTGTCGCTCGCTGGGTGCCACAATCAACAGCACGCCGTTATCCCTGCCCTTTTTGCCAATGCCCCAGTGCCGGCCGAGCTGGTAGCCGTATTCGGCAATGGTTTGCCCCTGCAGGTCGGGCACAGTGACCACCACTATCTGGTTGCCGGTTTGTTTTTCGTGGGCCAGGGTCATTTCCGTCAGACGGTATTCGGCGGCTGCATCGAGCAAATTGGCCTTGTCCACCACCCGTCCCGACAGTACCGGGAACTGCGGGTTGGCAAGCGCGATTGCTGCGCTAAGTGCAGCACAGATCACTGTACAGAGTGCAAGACAGAATAAAATGAAGCTTCCGCGCCGTGCGCTGGCGGGGCGGAGGGACATCATCGCTGTTGTTGACCCATGCTGCTCCTGTCCTGTCCTGTCCTGTCCTGTTTTGTCCTGTCCTTTCTCGTTTCCGTTAGTGGAAGTCCACCTCCGGTGCCTCATGCGCGTTCTCTTTACTGGCCTGGAAGGTGGGCCGCAGCGGCAGGTCGCTGTACAGAACCGAGTGCCAGATCCTGCCGGGGAAGGTGCGGATTTCGGTGTTGTAGGCTTGTACCGCGGCGATATAATCACGCCGGGCAACGCTGATGCGGTTTTCGGTGCCTTCCAGCTGTGACTGCAGGGCGAGGAAGTTCTGGCTGGATTTGAGGTCTGGGTAGCGCTCAACCACCACCATCAAACGCGACAGGGCACCGCTCAACTGCTGCTGGGCCTGTTCGAACTGCTGCAATTTGGCCGGGTCGTTGATGATGTTTTCATCCACCTGCATGGAGTTGACCTTGGCCCGGGCCTCGGTCACAGCCAGCAGGGTCTGCCCCTCGTGGTCGGCGTAGGCCTTGACGGTCTTGACCAGATTGGGAATCAGGTCGGCGCGCCGCTGATATTGATTCTCCACCTGTGCCCAGGCGGCCTTGACTCGCTCGTCCATGGTGGGGATGTTGTTAACCCCGCAGCCGCTCGCCGAGAGCGCGCACAGAGCCAGTATGGACCAGGCAGTAAGACGCCAGTGCAATGGCCGGCGCCCGCCACAGAATTGTGAAAACATCGCAGTTATCCGCTTTTCCGCAATCGCCCGACAATAATAGCCCCCCGCCAATCCGCGGCCGGTCCACCTGCTGAACGAGAAACCGAATGGCACTGAAAGCAACGATCTTCAAGGCCCACCTGCAAATTGCCGACATGGACCGGGACTACTATGGCGCCCACCAGCTCACGCTGGCGCGCCACCCCTCTGAAACCGATGAGCGGATGATGGTGCGGCTGCTGGCGTTCGCGCTCAACGCCTCCGAGCGGCTGGAGTTCACCCGCGGCCTCTCCTCCGATGAGGAGGCGGATCTGTGGCAGTGGAGCCTTGGTGGCGAGCTGGAGATCTGGATTGAAGTGGGTTTGCCGTCGGAAGACCGCATCCGCAAAGCCTGTGCCCGTGCAGAGCGGGTTTTGCTATACAGTTACGGTCGCCGTACGGCGCCGGTCTGGTGGCAGAAGCTGGATGGGGCCCTGGCGCGTTTCGCTAACCTGAGTGTTTACCGGTTGCCGGCGGATGCCTGCGAGGCGCTCGCCGCTCTGGCGGATCGCAATATGGAATTACAGGCGACCATACAGGATGGCCATATCTGGCTGAGTTCGGATGACCGCAGTGTGGAAGTCGCGCCCGAACTACTCAAATAAAAACCCTCGATAAAAACCGAATGGAGAAGCCGATGCCCTCATTTGACATCGTATCTGAAGTGGATAAACACCAGTTGACCAATGCCGTGGATCAGGTGAATCGCACCGTGGGAAATCGCTTCGATTTCAAGGGCGTGGATGCCGAACTGGAGATGAATGATTTCAACCTGCTGATTCGCACTGAATCGGAGCAGAAGGTGAACCAAATCGTGGACGTGCTGCGCGCCGCGCTGATCAAGTGCGACATCGATCCGCTGGCCATGGAAATCGGTCAGCTGGAGCAGTCCGGCAAGACGGTCAAGCAGGCTATCACCATGAGAAACGGTCTCGAAAAAGAGCTGGCGAAAAAAATCGTCAAGCTGATCAAAGACGAAAAGATGAAAGTGCAGGCATCTATTCAGGGGGACCAGGTGCGTGTCACTGGCAAGAAGAGGGACGACCTGCAGCAGGTGATGGCCATGCTGCGGGGAAAAGAGCTTGACCAGCCACTGCAGTTCAATAATTTTCGCGACTGATCGGGGGCATCAGGATGCTCAAATATTGGTTGTTGTCCGTCGCTGTTTTTCTGGGCGCAACGGGGCCGGCGGCGGCCAGCGATCTGGTGCGCCCGGCACAGTTACTGGCCAGCTATTGGCTGGATGGCAGTGCCGGTCTGGATATTTCCGGGTTGAGCTTCTGTAACGGTGAGCTGCTGGCGGTTTCCGATAAAAATTCCGCCGATATCTACAGCGTGAATCTCACGGCAGACAGTGACAGCGCAGCTTTGGTGCCGCGCGCCACTTTTGCCGCGCTGCAGGCACCGGCCAGCAGTGATGGCGGGCCGAGGGCGCGCCTGCTGAGCGCGGTGCAGGGCGGCGGCGCGGCGGACTTTGAGGGTATTACCTGTAATGGCCAGCAGATCTTTGTCGTCAGCGAACGGCATCACCTGATCGCTACCGCGAATGCTTCCGGAGAGACCCGCTGGCTGCCTCTGCGCTGGGCGAAGGCGGCCCGCGAGGGGGATTTTATGGCGCACTTCAATGGCGCCGGCGAGGGGCTGGTTGTGGCCGGCGACGATTTATGGGTCGCGCTGGAGCGCAACCGCCGCGGCCTGGTGCGTTTTGCTAATGGCGCCGGGCCGGCGCAATTACTGGAGATTCCGCCGGCGCCGGGGCTGAATTTTCGCGGACGCCCAGAGGATCTGACCGGTTTGGCGTTTTATGACGGCGCCCTCTACACCCTTGAGCGCAATGCCTTTGCCGTGTGTCGGCGCTCACTGCCGAATCTGTTGCCCCAGTGGTGCATCGATTACCGTGCCATCGAGGAGGCGCCGCCCTACGTGTATCAGGAGACCGCTTTCGGCAAGGGCGAGGGACTCGCCATCGACAGCAGCGGTATTTATGTGGTGCTGGACAATAACAATGTCGGCCGTGTGGCCGACCCGCAGGACCGGCGCGGGCTGCTGCTTAAGCTTGCACACCCTCCCGTCGCAAAAGCGCAGGCCCTATCGCTGCAATGAGCACACTGATTCCGCTGCTGGAAGAGGTGCGCGCCTGCAGGATTTGTGAGGAGTTTCTGCCGCTGGGGCCGAATCCGGTACTGCGGACCTCGGAAACGGCGCGTTTACTGATTATCGGTCAGGCCCCCGGCAAACGGGTGCATGAAACCGGCATCCCCTGGAATGACCCTTCCGGCGATCGTCTGCGTCAGTGGCTGGGGATGGACCGGGATACCTTCTACGACAAATCCCGCATCGCCATTGTTTCCATGGCTTTCTGTTATCCCGGGCGCGGCAAGGGGGGCGACCTGCCGCCGCGGAAGGAGTGCGCGGCCACCTGGCACGCGCGGTTGCTGGAGCAGATGCCGCAGCTGCAGTTGACCCTGCTGGTCGGTCAGTATGCGCAGCGCTATTACCTGCCGCACTGGTATGGCAGCCTTGACGAGAACGTGCGCCATTTTGGCGATGTCCTGCCCGCGGGATATTTTCCCCTGCCACATCCCAGCCCGCGCAATACCCTGTGGCTGAAGCGACGGCCCTGGTTCGATGCGCAAGTCGTGCCCGCGCTGCAAAAAGAAGTAAAGAGGATTTTTCGGCAAATATCATGAGCACAGGCATGAGTACTGATCAGCACCTTAAAATTCATCCAAGCTGGCGCAAGGTGCTGGAAAGCGAGTTTCGCAAACCCTATATGGCGGAGCTGCGGGAATTCCTGCGGCAGGAAAAACGGGCCGGCAAACACATTTACCCCCCCGGGCCACAGATCTTCAATGCCTTCAACTCCACCCCTTTCGATCAGGTGAAAGTGGTGATTCTGGGGCAGGACCCATACCACGGCCCGGGCCAGGCACACGGCCTGTGTTTTTCGGTGATGCCCGGTGTGCGCGTTCCCCCGTCTTTAAAAAATATCTACAAGGAACTGCAGTCGGATCTCGGTATTGCGCCGGCTCAACACGGCTGTCTGCAGCCCTGGGCGGAGCAGGGGGTGTTGCTGCTGAATGCAACTCTTACAGTGGAAGACAGCAAAGCCGGCGCTCATCAGGGGCGCGGCTGGGAGCGGTTTACCGATGCGGCGATCCACGCGTTGGCCGAACAGCGGGATGGGCTGGTGTTTATTCTCTGGGGCAGTTACGCGCAGAAGAAGGGCGCTTTTATCGGTAGCGGGAGACACCTGGTATTGAAAGGCCCGCATCCGTCGCCACTCTCGGCGCACCGGGGTTTTTTTGGCACCAGGCCATTCTCCCTGGCCAACAACTGGTTGGTGCAGCACGGCAAGACGCCCATTGACTGGGCTCTGCCGGAGGCCGCCGCGCTGCAGCGGGTGGCGGTGGAGGTGTAAACGGGAGAAGTAACTTCCCGCGGCATCCGCGAGGATCGCTCTGCTGCCCTGTGGTTCAGTCTCAGAGGGCCTCAGTCGCTGGGGCACTCAGTACAGTCAGTCGGAATCGGTCAGCGGATCGGCATCGGCATCGTAGGGCAGTTCCAGCAGCTCCAGCTGGCGGCCGTCTTCCAGCCGCAGGGGCGTGCCGGCGGCGACGCTGCTGTTGGTGAGCACCGCCAATAGTTCGACGCCCTGTTCGCTGCGTTCGGCGATCACGATATCGCCACAGCTCTTGCTGCTCTCCTCAGCACTTTTCACCTCCAGGATTGATGCGCCGGGTGGGGGCAGATCGCCGCTTGCGCAGCGGCCGCGATACATGCGCCGCTTGGCCTGTCCGAGGTACTGCAGCCGGGCGACCACTTCCTGCCCGGTGTAGCAGCCTTTTTTGAAACTCACTCCGCCCAACAGGTGCAGGTTGAGCATTTGCGGAATAAAGATGCCGCTGGTCTCGGCGTGTAATTGGGGAATACCTTCGGAAATAAGTCGCAGCTGCCAGTGACAGAGTCCACTGGGGGTGGCGCCAGCGGCAAGCTTTTGCCACAGTGCCGGTGCGCTTGCGAGCGGCACCAGGATGGCAACCTGCTCGCTGTTTAACACGTGCGCCAGAGCCTCGCCGTCCTCGAAGGTAAAGCGCCGCGCCGCGCCGGCTTCCAGGTGTGACAGCTCCGCTACTGACAGCAGCTCCGCAGCCCGTGAAGCCGCGCCGGCGCCCTGCAGGCCCAGCCACTGATGGCTGTTGTTGAGTTCCTGCAGGTCGGTTTTGAAAAACACCGCGTATTTGGTCAGCCCCGCCAGTGCGATCGGGGCCAGGTCGCGGGGCAGGCTCAGCAGGATATTGTCCGGCGATTCCTTGAGGGCGTGAAAGGCGCTGATCATGCGCCCCTTGGGGTTGCAGTGGGCGCCGAAGGTTGCGTGCCCCTCCGGCAGGTTGACCAGGTCGCAGGTAAGCTGGCCCTGCAGGAATTTCTGGCTGTCCGGGCCGTGCACCGATACCGCGCCCCAAGGGCTGAGGTCGATCAGCCGCAAGTCTGCCTCGCAGTCGGGAAACCGGGTCCTGTCGCCTTCCCAGCTGGCGCCTTCGCCACTGAGGAAATCGTGCCACTCTTGTCGATCCATCTGTCGATCCATCTGTTGATCTGTAGTCATGACCCGTTCGCTTTTCCGCACTGCTGGAGGAAATGAGTATTTTGGGCTGGCGGCGGGATTTTCAAGCGCAATCCGCTGCCAGCCCGAGTGCCTCACCTTGGTAGCCCACCTTGGGGCTTCATCTGGGTAGCTCAACTCGGTGCCTCCACTCGGTGTCGCTACTTGGCGCCCTAACTCTATGCCCTAATTCCATGTCATGGAGGGGCTCTTCTATTCAGTGGCTGGGGCGGCGGGTATACTGCGCGCAAACCACAGACTGAAGCAGATAGTGGCGCCTTTGCGTCGCTATACCGGCAATGCGCCGGTCATGATAGCGGGATTTGAAGTATGGATCGTAACCGACTGTTCTGGGCCTGTCGCCGCGGCATGCTCGAACTTGATCTGGTGTTGTTGCCGTTTCTTGAGAACGTCTACGACACCCTCGAGCCTGCGGATAAGCAGCGCTTTATTCAGCTGTTGGAGAATGAGGATCAGGATCTTTTCGCCTGGTTTATGCGCCGCGATGACCCCATCGATCCGGAGCTGCAACGCATTGTGCAGATCATCCGTGACAACACCGGATTGCAGGAGTAACGGGGCCTCCCGCGAGTTCTATGCCGTGGGGCGCAGTGCCAGGCTGCGCTGCCCGGTTTCCCCCTCCCGTCTTCTTCTCCTGCTCCTTGCCCTGATTGTTCTGAACACCCTGTTGGTGCTCTGGGTGGCCGGCATTGCTGTCACGCTGCTGGCCCCGGCGGTCCTGCTGGTGCTGGCGGTTGGCCTGCGTGAGAGTCGCCGCCTCCTGAGCTATCGCGGAGAAATCGTCACCGCTGAGCGGCGCTGGTTCTGGCGTCAGGCCGGCTTAGAAACACAGGAGATTGATCTCTGTGGAGAGCTGGTGCTGTGGCCCTGGCTGATTGTGATCAACGGGCGTGACCGGCATGGTCGCCACCGGCGCCTGGTGCTGGCGCGCGACAGCGTGATGGCGGAGGACTGGCGGCGCCTGCAGGTGGCGCTGCGCTATTCACGCTGATATTCGCTGTTTGGCGCTTTCCCTTTGGCGCTTTCCCTTTGGCACTTCCCCTATTGACGCTTGCCGTTGGGGATCCTCTCTGTCAATCGCCAATCGCCAATCGCCAATCGCCAACCGGCGGGTAAGGGCCTGTTCAGACGAACAGGCGCTGACCGGCGAAGTTTTCCGGTACCAGAATGGTGTCCATGGCCAGTTCCCGCAGCCCGGTGTAGTCCAGTGAATAGTGCAGTCCGCGGCTTTCGCGCCGGTCCAGTGCCGAGCGGATAATCAGCTCGGACACCAGGGCCAGGTTGCGCAGTTCGATCAGGTCGCTGGTGATGCGGTAGTTGGCGTAGAACTCGCGGATTTCCCCCTGCAGCATCTTCACCCGGTGCTGCGCCCGCAGCAGGCGCTTGCGGGTGCGCACGATACCCACGTAGTCCCACATAAACCGTCGCAGCTCATCCCAGTTGTGCGAGATCACCACGTCTTCGTCGGAATCCGTCACCCGCGAGGCATCCCAGGCCGGTGCCGGTCGCGGTGGCTGCACATCGTCGAGGGTGGCTTCGATATGCCGCGCCGCGGCCCGGGCGTAAACCAGGCACTCCAGCAGTGAGTTGCTGGCGAGCCGGTTGGCGCCGTGCAGGCCGGTGAAGGTGGTCTCGCCAATGGCGTACAGCTGGTCAAGATCGGTGCGGCCGTGTTCATCGACCATCACGCCACCGCAGGTATAGTGGGCCGCGGGCACCACCGGGATGGGTTCTTTGGTGATGTCGATGCCGTACTGCAGGCAGTTCTTGTAGACGGTGGGGAAGTGCTCGCGGACAAACCGGGCATCTTTATGGGAAATATCCAGATAGAGGCAGTCCGCCCCCAGCCGCTTCATTTCGTGGTCGATGGCGCGGGCGACGATATCCCGCGGCGCCAGTTCACCGCGCTTGTCGAAGCGATGCATAAAGCGTTCACCGTCGGGCAGCTTCAGCTGCCCACCCTCTCCGCGCAGGGCTTCGGTGACCAGTAGAGCCTTGGCCTTGGGGTGATAGAGGCAGGTGGGGTGGAACTGGTTGAATTCCATATTCGCCACCCGGCACCCGGCGCGCCATGCCATGGCGATCCCATCGCCGCTGGCGCCGTCCGGGTTGCTGGTATACAGGTAGGCCTTACTGGCGCCGCCGGTCGCCAGTATCACGGCGCGGCCCTGGAACAGCTCAACCTCTTCGGTATTCTTGTTGTACACATAGGCACCGGCGCAGCGGAAACGGCCCCGCTGCGGGTCTGGCTGGCGGATCAGGTCCAGAGCGATGTGGTGCTCAAAGCAGTCGATGTTTTGCGCCGCGCGCACCTGTTCGATCAGGGTGCTGTGCACGGCCATGCCGGTGGCGTCGGCGCTGTGGATGATGCGCCGGTGGCTGTGACCGCCCTCCTGGGTGAGGTGGTAATCCCCGTCCTCGCGGGTGAAGTTCACCCCCTGCTCGATCAGCCAGCGAATCGCGGCTGCGCCGTTTTCCACCGTGTGGCGAACGGCGTCCGGGTGGCACAGGCCCGCACCCGCGTCCAGCGTGTCAGCGATATGGGATTCGACCGAATCCGTATCGTCCAGCACGGCGGCAATGCCGCCCTGGGCAAACCAGGTGGAACCGTCTTGAAGGCGCTGCTTTGACAGCAGGGCGACCCGGTAGCGGCTTGCCAGATGCAGGGCCAGGGTGAGGCCCGCGGCGCCGCTGCCAATCACCAGAACATCGTAATTTGCCTGAGCGTTCATAGTTTTCATTGTTAAAAAGGGTGGCGTAGTATACCGGCTACTTCAGAAACGTCGATTTGGCCGGGAACTTATGTCCTATCGCCAGTGTCTTGGACACAGTACAGAATACGCTTGCGCCGGCCGGTCCGGACTTTGCCGGGTTTGCTCCCCAGGCGCAGTGCTTAATGGGGGTAGGGGATGACATCGCAACAGGCGTCACCGAGTGATCGCCAGCTGGTGGAGCGTGTCCAGAAGGGCGACAAGCGCGCCTTCGACCTGTTGGTTTTGAAATACCAGCACAAGATCCTCGCTGTGGTGAGCCGTTTTATCAAGGATCATGCAGAAGTTCAGGATGTGACGCAGGAGGCTTTTATCAAGGCCTACCGCGCCCTCGCCAACTTTCGCGGTGAGAGTGCCTTCTACACCTGGATGTACCGCATCGCCATCAATACCGCCAAGAATCACCTGGTTTCCAGAGGGCGCCGCCCGCCGTCTTCGGATGTGGACCTGGACGACGCCGAGTTCTATTCCGGAGCCGACCTGCTGCGGGACAACGAAACCCCCGAGAATCAGCTATTCCGCGACCAGCTGGAAACCGCGGTGTTCGATGCGATCCGCGCCCTGCCCGAGGACCTGCGTTCGGCGGTCACCCTGCGGGAAATGGAGGGGCTCAGCTACGAGGAGATCGCCGAGGTGATGGATTGCCCGGTGGGAACCGTGCGCTCGCGCATCTTCCGCGCGCGCGAGGCCATAGACCGGACAGTACAGGCTGTTTTGGCCGGTGAGCCGGAACCCCTGGGGGATAGCAGCTGAGTCCAGGCCGCGCCATTGGAGAATCAGCGTTTTTTTTGCCAGCGGCGCGAAACAAATTGCCCGCTGGCCGGTCAGAACTGGTAACCGCTTCCATGCGATCTGCCTGTGACCGCCAGCCGGCGCCGAAGCGGATTGCGCCTTGTGAGCGCAAACCGTGGCCTGTCGGCATTGCATATTGGCGCCACAGTGCGGGTTTGCTGTGCAGCAAGGCCTTGTGAGTGCCAGGCGCTGTGGTTTCAGTGAGGTGCTTTCGATTTAGTGTTTTCGATTTAGTGGTTTCGGTGTCGCGGTTTCAGTGTCGTGGCCTCAATGTTGTGATTTCAAATGGTCGCTTGTGATCGCACAGCTGTGTGGTCGCAAAACGCAAAATACATAGTGTTAGAGAGGGTTGGCCCGTATGTCCCACGGGAATCATCAGGATCGGCTGAACGAGTCCCTGTCCGCATTGATGGACGGCGAGGCGAATGAGCTGGAGTTGCAGCGGTTGCTGAAAAGTGGCTCAGCCAGTTCCGAAGCGGGCCAGCGCTGGTCGCGGTATCAGTTGGCCGCCAGCGTGATGCGCCGGGAAGAAGTGGCCATGCCCGATAGCGATCTCGCGGCGCGGATTTCCGCCGCAATCGCCCGCGAGGAGCCGCTGTCGCAGTCGGCTTCGGCAGCCACCGTGGCGGCCAATGATTCCGCCCCCCGCTGGCGGCAGATGCTGTCCCGTGGCGCGGTAGCCGCCACGGTCGCGTTTGCGGCCATTCTCGGTGTGCAGCAGTTCTCTCAATTCTCTCAGTCGCCACAGGACGCGGCCCAGCAACTGGTGGCCGAGGCTGAAAGCTCAGTTCAGCAGCCAGTGGTGCAGCCTCCCGTGCAGCCGAGCAGCTTCTATGCCCCCGGTCCCAGTACCCGCGCGGTGAGCACCGCTTCCCCCCGTGTGGTGCCTGAACCCAAGAGTGGCGTGCCGGGTCAGGCGGCGATGGTGCAGCAGATTCCAACCCCGGAGCTGATGCGCCACCTCAACCGGGTCATGATCCAGCATTCCGAACAGGCCGCGCACCTGGGCAGTCAGGGTATGGTGCCCTTCGCCCGCGCCACTTACGGTGAGCAGGACGGTCAATAGCATTGCGCGTTACGAAATTTCTCCACAGAAAAACCAAAGCCAACAGAACGCTGTTGGCTTTGTGCTTATGGGTTATGGCCCCCCTGGCTCTTGCCCAGCCACAGCCACAACAACAGCCGGTCATGCCTGGCGAGAACTCGGGGGCGGCAAGTGTCCCCGCGGGCAGCCTGCCGGAGGGCTCAGACAGTGTCGCCCCGTGGCTGGAAAAGCTGGGCCGGGCGGTCAACGAGCTGGAGTATTCCGGTCTGGTGACCTTTGAGCACGCGGGCATGCTCGAAACACTGCAGGTGGTACACGGGGTGCGCGATGGGCAGCAGGTGGAGCGGGTGCGCTACTTGAGCGGTGACCAGAGAGAGCTTGTGAGTCACGGAGTGCCTCGTGCCTGCGAGGGCGCCCCGGGGCCTATCAATCGCGCCGCATTGTTGAGCGCTGCCGAACAGCAACGCCTGCAGCAGGCCTACCAGTTTTCCGTGCGCGGTGAGGAGCGTATCGCCGATCGCGCCACTGTGACTCTCGAAGCCCGACCGCGGGATCGCCATCGCCTGGGCATCGTCGTCAATCTCGACCGGGAGACCGGCCTGCCGCTGCGCTCCATGCTGATCGGTCCACAGGGCAAGGTACTGGAGCGGTATCAGTTTGTTGAGCTGGACCTTTCTCCGGTCGAAGATGGCGACCTGCAGCCGCAGTCCGCGTCTGCGCGGCATATCGATAACCGCGCTCCCTGTGTCCCGGTTCAAAGCCGCTGGCGCCTGGGTTGGCTCCCCGATGGTTACCGTCCGATGGCAGCGCGGACCCTGAGCGATGGCGACATGCTGGTTTTCAGCGATGGCCTCAGTGTCTTTACGGTGTTTGTCCAGCGCCTCGGGCCGGAGCTGAACTTCGAGGGCAAGGCCATTCGCGGCGCCACAGTGGCCTATATGGACCAGATTGAGGTGGACGGTATCAATTACACCGTGACCGTCGTCGGCGAGATTCCGGACAGCACCGCGCAATTGCTGGCTCGTGCCGTGACCACGGGAGGCTGAGCCATTGGTGGAGGAGCGCGGGCGCATCGTCGCCATTGAGGCGGATGCCATCTGGGTGGAGACAGTTCAGCGCAGTGGTTGCCACGGCTGTGCGGCCAAGTCCGGGTGTGGCACAGGCCTGCTCGGGGATTACTGGGCCAATGCGTCGCGTATCCGCGTGGCGCTCAACAGCCGGGACACCGCCGCTGTCCGTCTGAATGATATCGCCGTGATCGGTATTGCCGAGCACGCGCTCACCACCGCGGCACTGCTGGTCTATCTGGTGCCGCTTCTGGCACTGCTACTTCTGGCCTACGGGGGGCAGGAGGTGGCCGGGGAGCCCGGCGCCATTGTCGGTGCCATCGCCGGCCTCGCACTGGGCGCTTTGGTCGTGCGCTGGTTCAGCCACCGCCGCGCCGCTGATCCGAGTTTCTCGCCGACCCTGCTTCGTATCGAGTCCCGCTAAGCGGAACAACTGCGCTCCCCCAGCCTAAACTTGGGGGCAGGAGCCGCAGTCGCGGTTCCGGGATCTCTCGGAGGCCTCCATGCGCGCGCGCTGCTATGTGGAAACCTGGCCCCTGCGCACCAGCTTTGTGATCTCCCGTGGCGCTCGCACTTCTGCGCAAGTGGTGGTGGTGGAATTGACCGCAGCTGGCCGCAGCGGGGTGGGAGAGTGCACGCCTTACCCCCGCTACGGTGAGAGCGTGCAGTCGGTGCTGGCACAGCTCGAATCCGTTTTGCCGGAAGTGGAGGCCGGCCTCGACCGAGAACAACTGCAGGCGCTTATGCCCGCGGGGGCGGCCCGCAATGCTCTGGACTGTGCGCTGGCCGACTGGGAGTCCTCTGCTGTCACCAGTCCCGCAACTGGCCGCCGTTGTACTGGTCCCCGCTCCCTGAACACAGTGCAGACCCTCGTGATCGATACCCCGGAGAGGATGTCGCGCGCCGCCGAGGCCGCAGTGGCCGACGGTGTGCGCGTGCTCAAACTCAAGCTGGACGACCGGCAGGTGCTGGAGCGGGTGATGGCGGTTCGCCGCGCCGCGCCGGAGGCGCAGCTGGTGATCGACGCCAATGAAGCCTGGTCCCCAGGCAATCTGGTCGAGCGCTGCCAGTCCCTTGCCCAGCTGGGGGTGGCGATGCTGGAGCAGCCCCTGCCCGCCGGCGAGGATGAGTTTCTGGCCAGCTTCTCCCACCCTCTGCCGATCTGCGCGGATGAGAGCTGCCACACGCGGGGCGACCTGTCGCGCCTGCGCGGGCGCTACGAGATGATCAATATCAAGCTGGACAAGACTGGCGGGATCACCGAGGCGCTGGCGCTGGCAGAGGCGGGACAGGCGGCGGGCTTTGCGCTGATGCTGGGCTGTATGCTGTGTACCTCCCGGGCCATCCGCGCCGCCTGGCCGCTGGGGGAGAAGGTGCGCTTTCGGGATCTGGATGGCCCTACCTGGCTTGCCAGGGATGTGGTGCCGCCGCTGCGTTTTGCCGGCGGGCGGGTTTACTGGGATTGAGGGTTTGCGCTGCTGTTATCTTCGCTTGTTTGATTCCCGATCTTGCCCGCGTTCCCTCGCCCCGCTCTTCTTCACCCCGCTTTCCCTTACCTTGTTCACTCTTACCTTGTTCACTCTTACCTCGCTCTCGCTCATTCCCGCCCCTATTCGTTCTTGCTCTGCTTGATTCTCGCTTGTCTTAGCCCGCGCTCTCGTCAATTTCATAACTGAGCAGGTCGAAGAGGGTGGGCAGGTAGTCCTC
The DNA here is from genome assembly GCF_039545115.1 of Microbulbifer aestuariivivens. Taxonomy (NCBI): domain Bacteria; kingdom Pseudomonadati; phylum Pseudomonadota; class Gammaproteobacteria; order Cellvibrionales; family Microbulbiferaceae; genus Microbulbifer; species Microbulbifer aestuariivivens. The sequence continues at coordinate 197,092 of NZ_BAABRT010000002.1, forward strand.
GCTGGCGAGGTCGGCGGAGATCGGCGGAAACTCGACGGTGATGCATGGCAGGTTTCGCTCGGCGCACCAGCTGCCGAAGGAGCCCGGCGTGGGGTAGCCCAACTCGCTGACCAGTGGCAGTTTCAGGCGCTCCGAGAGCCAGTTGGCCAGCGGGCTCTCATCCGGGTCCTCAATACAGGCGAGCGGTTCATGGATAGTGACCACCCACGCGGGGGACAGCTTCTCGATCAGCTGGCACAGGGCTTCGGTTTCCGGTTCCGAGCCGCCACGGCTGCCGGTCTTGAGTCGTACGTCGCGCTCGTCGGCCTGGCTGTTCCAGCGGTAAACGCTGTCCTCGGCACTCCAGTTTGCGGTGGCAAAGTTGCGGTTCAAATCCACCCCGTTGGCATTGGCGCGCAGGCCCAGCTGGCAGCCATCCGGATTGACCGCCAACACCACATGGTGGTTCAGCTGTTCCGGTGGCAGGGCGCGCAAGGCGCAGGAGAGGGCGATCACCGCGGCGGTCTCGTCTCCATGGGTGCCGGCGATGATGAGCCCCTTCCGCGTGCCACCCTGAGCGGGGAAGTAGAGCAGCGGGGCGCCCAGTACGGAGCGGCCATAAACCTCGCGGTGGTGGCTGAACTGGCCGCGATCGGGCCTGGGGCGCATGGTGGATAGAGTGGGGTTGGAGGGCATAGCTGGTCCCGTGAATTGGCTGCTGCAGCGTTCAGGGAATCCTTACACTGCTTTACACTGAAAAAACGAACTTTTGCGGCTAAAACGCCACTAAAAGGTTACCGAGAGCCCGTGGCTGAGTGCGCTTATGCGGTACCGCACCGAGGTTGTACTGTGTAAGCCCAGAGACTGTGCCGCGTCAGAGGGTGTCTTGTGAGGAATTTTGAGCCCTTGCCGACAATTACCCGGCACCTTTTTGACACCTTTGCTGGCACTTTTTTTGTTGGCACTTGTTATAGACACTTTCGGCACTATCTCAGCATCTTCTCGACATTTCGATTGGATATTCGATTGGATAGTAGATGGAATAATCAAAGGTAACAAACCCATGCTAAAGCGCGTTACGCATTCTTTTTTCATTCTCTGCCTGATGATCTCTGCATCTGCCTGTGCCCGGGGGCTGCCGGAACTGACAGATCTTATCCAGAAGAATTCGCCGGCTGTGGTGAAGATCAATACCGTCGAGCGCACTCGCGCCACCAGTGCTTTGCCGCCGCAGTACCAGCAGCAGATCCCGGATATCTTCCGCCATCTCCTTGAGCCGCGCGGTCGGGAGCAGCGGCCGGCAGCCAGCATGGGGTCCGGTTTTATTATCTCCAGCGACGGTTACGTGGTAACCAACAACCATGTGGTGGATGGCGCCGATGAGGTGGTCGTTACCCTGACGGACCGTCGCGAGTACGACGCTCGGGTGATCGGCACCGATGCGCGTTCCGACCTGGCCCTTCTGAAAATCGAGGGGGATGATCTGCCAACCGTCAGCTGGGGGGATTCCGAGGCGCTGCAGGTGGGTGAATGGGTGGTGGCAATCGGCTCCCCATTCGGGCTCGACTACTCCGCCAGTGCCGGTATTGTCAGCGCCATGGGGCGCAGTATCCCTAACGAGAGCCGTGAGAACTATGTACCGTTTATTCAGACCGATGTGGCCATCAACCCCGGCAACTCAGGCGGGCCGCTGTTCAACCTGAACGGTGAGGTGGTTGGCATCAACAGCCAGATTTATACCCGCAGCGGAGGCTCTATCGGCCTGTCATTCGCCATTCCGGCCCGTCTGGCACAGGACGTGGTGGCGCAGTTGCGCGACAAGGGGCGAGTGGACCGGGGCTGGCTGGGTGTCGGCATCCAGGATGTGGACCGCAATATGGCCCAGGCGATGGGGCTTTCCCGTCCCGCCGGCGCCCTGGTGGCGCAGGTGGAGTCCGGAGCTCCGGCGGCTGAGGCCGGCATCCTGGCGGGGGATATCATCACCCGCTTTGACGGCGAGCGGATCATGGAGTCCGGCGATCTGCCGCACGCGGTTGGCCAGACCCGCCCGGGGGCGGAAGTTCCGGTGGATCTGATGCGCAAGGGCAAGAGTGTGCGGGTGCAGGTTACGGTTGGTGCCCTGCCCGGCGAGGACGGACCGAACCAGCAGGCGGCGGTGAACCCGTCCAATGACATCGGCGGTCGCCTCGGTCTGGAAGTGGAAGAAATTCCGGAGGGGCTCAAGCAGCGCTTGGGCGTCGATAGCGGCGTCATCGTGAAGCAGGTGGTGCCCGGCAAGCCCGGAGCCCGGGCGGGCCTGCGCAACGGCGACATTATCGCGCAGCTGGGCTTCGAAGAAGTCACGGATCTGCAAGACTATTTCAGTGTGGTCAAGCAGTTGCCCGCCAATGAACTGCTGCCGATTCGTTTCTTCCGCGGTGGACAGCCCACTTTCCGCACCATTCAGATCGACGAATAACCGCAAACCGGCGGGGGCGACCCGCCACTGCCCCGTCAGCGCTGCCGCCGCAAAGCCGACAGCGCTAACGGGCACTCACTACTCATCAACAGTTCTGATAGACTTGCGCCACACAACCGGTGTCATTTCCGGCTAACATTTTGATTTTTCAAGGGTTTCTACTCCGCAGTGGCCACAGATCTCTCCCATATCCGCAATTTCTCCATCATTGCCCATATCGACCATGGTAAATCCACCCTGGCGGACCGGTTTATCCAGGTCTGTGGCGGCCTCAGCGATCGGGAGATGGCCGAGCAGGTTCTGGACAGCATGGATCTGGAGCGAGAGCGCGGCATCACCATCAAGGCGCAGAGCGTGACCCTGGATTATACGGCGCGCGACGGCAAGACCTACCAGCTGAACTTCATCGACACTCCCGGACACGTGGACTTCTCCTACGAGGTATCCCGCTCCCTGGCCGCCTGCGAGGGCGCGCTGCTGGTGGTGGACGCGGCTCAGGGGGTCGAGGCGCAGTCCGTGGCCAACTGTTACACCGCCATCGAGCAGGGTCTGGAAGTGATCCCGGTACTGAACAAGATGGACCTCCCCCAGGCGGACCCGGACAAGGTCGCCGAAGAGATTGAGGACATCATCGGTATCGATGCCACCGAGGCCACCCGCTGCAGCGCCAAGTCCGGCCTCGGTGTTGAGGATGTGCTCGAGGATCTGGTGCGCTTGGTGCCGCCGCCGGAGGGCGATGTGAATGCGCCCCTGCAGGCGCTGATTATCGATTCCTGGTTTGACAGCTATCTGGGGGTGGTTTCCCTGGTGCGCGTTGTGCAGGGCACCCTGAAGATCAAAGACAAGATCGTCACCAAGTCCATCAACCGCGCCCATGTAGTGGACAGCGTCGGCATCTTTACCCCCAAGCGCAAAGAGACCGGCGTGCTGCGCGCCGGCGAAGTGGGCTTTGTGGTCGCCGGCATCAAGGATATCCACGGCGCGCCGGTGGGCGATACCCTGACCCATTCCAAGGGTGCCGAAGAGGTCAGCATGCTGCCGGGCTTCCAGAAGGTGAAGCCACAGGTGTACGCCGGTCTGTTCCCGGTCAGCTCCGACGATTATGAAAACTTCCGCGATGCGCTGGAAAAACTCTCCCTGAACGACGCCTCCCTGTTCTATGAGCCAGAGGTCTCCGACGCCCTCGGTTTCGGTTTCCGCTGCGGCTTTCTCGGCATGCTGCATATGGAGATCATCCAGGAGCGGCTGGAGCGTGAATACGACCTGGACCTGATTACCACGGCCCCGACGGTGGTCTACGAGGTGGTGCAGACCGATGGCTCGGTAGTGCTGGTGGACAATCCATCGCGCCTGCCAGATGTGGGCTCCATTGAGGAGATGCGCGAGCCGATCGCGGAGGTGAATATCCTCGTGCCGCAGGAGTATCTGGGCAACGTCATCACCCTGTGTGTGGAGAAGCGCGGTATCCAGAAAGACATGCAGTATGCGGGCAGCCAGGTTTCCCTGCGCTACGAGCTGCCCATGAACGAAGTGGTGATGGATTTCTTCGACCGCCTCAAATCCGTGAGTCGTGGCTTCGCCTCGCTGGATTACAGTTTCGCGCGCTTCGAGGCGGCAAGGCTGGTGCGTCTGGATATCCTGATCAATGGCGACCGCGTTGACGCGCTGGCGCTGATCGTGCACCGCGACCACGCCCAGCAGAAGGGGCGTGCCATGGCGGAGAAAATGAAGGAGCTGATTCCGCGGCAGATGTTTGACGTGGCCATTCAGGCGGCGATCGGTGGTCAGGTGGTCGCCCGCACCACGGTCAAGGCGCTGCGCAAGAACGTAACCGCCAAGTGCTACGGCGGTGACGTCACCCGTAAGAAAAAGCTGCTCGAAAAACAGAAAGCCGGCAAGCGCCGGATGAAGCAGCTGGGCCGGGTGGAAGTGCCTCAGGAGGCGTTTCTGGCGGTTCTGAAGGTGGACCAGTAGAATCCACCGGAACAACATGAGAGCAATGAATGGATATTAACTTCCCGCTGATCCTGCTGTGGCTGGTGGCGATCACAGGTATCATCTGGTTGCTGGACAGCCTGTTTTTTGCGCGCCGGCGCCAGCCGGGCTCCGAAGACCCCGCCGTGGTGGAGTACGCCAAGTCGTTCTTCCCGGTGCTGGGGATCGTGTTTGTGCTGCGCTCTTTCGTGGCAGAGCCTTTCCAGATTCCCAGCCGTTCCATGGTGCCCACCCTGCAGGTGGGGGACTTTATTCTAGTGAATAAGTTCGCCTATGGACTCCGCCTGCCGGTTTCGCGCCAGAAAGTGCTGGATATCGGCGAGCCGCAACGCGGTGATGTGATGGTGTTCTTTCCCCCGCACATGAATGACACCTACTACATCAAGCGTGTGATCGGCCTTCCGGGCGACAAGATCCGGGTGGAGGACAACGTCCTGTATATCAATGGCAAGCGGGCCTCGCAGGAGCTGATCCAGGCGCTGCCACCGGCCAATCCGCAATTTGAAGTGGCCTGGGAAGAGATTGATGGTGAGCGCCACCTGATGGCCAAGCATATTGTGCCGAGCCGCTTTGCCAACTTCGAGGGTGTGGTGCCCGAAGGCCACTACTTTATGATGGGGGACAACCGCGATAACAGTCTGGATAGCCGCGAGTGGGGCTTTGTGCCCGAGAAGGATATCGTCGGCAAGGCGTTTGCCATCTGGATGCACTGGGACGACCTGTTCAGCCTGCCGAGTTTCACACGCGCGGGATCAATCCAGTAGACGAGTTGTTGAATGGAAGTGGTAGCCAACGGAAGTGGTAGCAAATCATCTTCGACAATAAAAAAGAGGGCTTTTCCATGTCTGGACAACTGCAAACCTCCCTGCGCCGCCAGCGCGGCATGGGCTATTGGGGCTGGCTGATGGTAGTGGCCGCGTTCGGTTTTGTGTTCACCTGTGTCGCCAAGATGGCACCGGCCTACCTCGACGCCAGCTATGTCGATCAGGCGCTGCGCGCGCTTGCGGAGAATCCCCGTGTACGCAACATGACACGCGGTGAGATCGAGCAGGAAATGAGCCGCTTTTTCACCCTCAACAACGTGCGCGGGGAGCCCACCAAGGCGGTGCGGGTGATCCCTGGTACGGATGGCATGCTGGTGAGTGTCGCTTACGAACTGCGCCAGCCGTTGATCTATAACGTGGATGTCATTATGAAGTTCAACAAGCAGCTCAACATCGCCAAGACGGATCTCTGCTGTGAGCCGCTGGTAGACCTGGAACAATTGCGTAAACGTGACTGATATTCTTCTCGAGCGCCTGTGCCTGCGGCTTGGCCATCAATTTGCTCGCACTGACCTGCTGGAGCTGGCGCTGACCCATCGCTCTGCTGGCAGCCGCAACAACGAGCGGCTGGAATTTCTCGGTGACTCCATCCTGGGCTTTACTATTGGCGCGGCACTGTTCGACAAGTTTCCCGACGGCAGGGAGGGGCAGTTGAGCCGCCTGCGCGCGCAGTTGGTCAGCGGGGAAACCCTGGCCAAACTCGCCCGGGAGATGGAAATCGGCGACTGCCTGCGCCTCGGCGAGGGTGAAATGAAAAGCGGTGGCTTTCGCCGCGCTTCCATCCTCGCCGATGCTGTGGAGGCCCTGATCGGCGCCATTTATCTGGATGCGGGTCTGGAGGTGGCGCGCGCGCGGGTTCTGGCCTGGTTTGCCAGCCGGCTCCAGCACCTCTCCCTGGAGACTGCCAAAGACCCCAAAACCCGTCTGCAGGAGTGGCTGCAGGCACGCCAGCGGCCGCTGCCGGAATACGCCATTGTCGACGTGTCCGGCGCCGAGCACGCGCAGCGCTTTGTGGTGGAGTGCCGGGTGAAAGGCTTGAGCGAGCCGGTCCGCGGCGAGGCGAGCAGCCGCCGCAGTGCGGAGAAGCTCGCTGCCACTGAGGCCTACAGGCGCCTCGTCGGCGAAAATTGACCTTACACTCAGACTGATGATCGCCCCCCGCGACCAGAGCAACTTTTAAGTTCTCCGGACGTGGGCGTGTGGGCTTTTAGCTGCCATTTCATGGCGAACGACTGGAGAACCCCTTGACAGATCAACCCTCGCGCTGCGGCTATGTGGCCATTGTCGGCCGACCGAACGTGGGCAAGTCCACGCTGCTCAACCATATGCTGGGGCAGAAACTGGCCATCACCTCACGCAAGCCGCAGACCACCCGCCACAATATGCTCGGCATCAAAACCGACGGCACCAACCAGATTATTTTTGTCGATACCCCAGGCTTGCACGCCGACGCCGACAAGGCCATCAATCGCTATATGAACCGCGCGGCCAGCAGCGCGGCACGGGACGTGGATGTGGTGGTGTTTGTGGTCGAGCGGACCCGCTGGACCGAGGGCGACCAACTGGTGGCAGACAAGCTGCGCGGCCTTAAGTGCCCGTTGATTATCGCGGTCAACAAGGTGGACCAGCTCGAGGATAAGAGCGAGCTGCTGCCCCAGTTGCAGGCGCTGGCAGAGCAGCATCCGAAGGCCGAGATAGTGCCAATTTCCGCGCTGCGCGGTGTCAATCTGGACACTCTGGAGCAGGTAATTGTGCAGCGATTGCCGGAGGGCGTGCACTTTTTCCCGGAAGACCAGATCACCGACCGCAGTTCCCGCTTTCTCGCCGCTGAGATCGTGCGGGAGAAGGTCATGCGGCAGCTGGGCGCGGAAGTGCCTTACCAGGTGACGGTGGAGGTGGAGGAATTCAGTCAGGACGGCGCAGTCCTGCATATCAGTGCCGCCATTCTGGTGGAGCGCTCCGGTCAGAAGCGCATCATCATCGGCAACAAGGGTGAGCGGATTAAGCAGATTGGCAGTCAGGCTCGTCAGGATATGGAGCGCCTGTTTGACAGCAAGGTGATGCTGAACCTGTGGGTCAAGGTGAAATCCGGCTGGTCCGATGACGAGCGGGCGCTGCGCAGCCTCGGTTACCGCGACGACTGATTCTGCCGGCTCTGGGCTGGTTCTGCGCAGGCGGTGCACGGCCGGGGCGATTGTGCGATGCTTGCTCCCCAGGCGCTACCCTTGAGCCCGGTTTTCCCCCCAGCCATGCCACTTCAGCCATGTCATTTCAGTCATGTCATTTCAGCAACCGCCACAACCCGCCTATATCCTGCACTCGCGCCCCTTCCGTGATTCGAGCCTGATCCTGGAGTTGCTGACCCCGGAGCACGGGCGCATCGGTTGCGTCGCCCGCGGTGCGCGGCGGGACAAGCAGCGCCGTCAGCAGGCACTGCAGCCTTTCAGCCCGTTGCTGGTGACCCTGATGGGGCGTGGCGAGCTCAAAACCCTGGGGCCAGTGGAAAGTGCCGGCAGCGCGTATTGGCTGCGGGGGCGCGCGGTCTATGGCGGTCTCTATGTCAACGAGCTGTTGGTCAGGCTATTGCCCGTTGGGGAATCCCAGTATCAGGTTTTTGCCGCCTATCAGGAGTTGCTGCAGGGGCTGAAGGCGCTGACCGGGGAAGACGCCGGTGAATTGCTGGCGCCATTGCGGCTTTTTGAGTTGAAGCTGTTGAATGAGTTGGGGAGTTGCCCCCCGTTGGATTATTGTGCGGCCTCGCAGGGGCAGCTGGAATCAGGCACGGTTTATCGGCTGCAGCGTGAAACGGGCTTTGTGCCCATCTATCGGGCGGGGGAAGACGCTCAGCGCGCCGATGATTTCCATGGCCGTGAGCTGCTGGGGATTAACAGTGCGCTGCGAGGGGGGCCACTGGCGCCGGACCTTCTGGCGGCGGCGAAACGCCTGACCGCTTTGTTGCTGGGGCCAATGCTCGGTGACAAACCGTTGCAGAGCAGGGAATTGTTCAGACAGGTTTACGGTAAAAAGTGATTGTTAGCATCGGTACGGATATCTGCAGTTACACCCGGATCGAAGCGGCCTGGCGCCGCTTTGGCGACCGCTTTGTTGAGCGGGTTCTCTGCGCCTCAGAGCGGGAGGCCTTCTCTGCGCTGGCGGTACCGAACCGGGCGGCCTACCTGTGCAAGCGTTTTGCCGCCAAAGAAGCGCTTGGCAAAGCGCTTGGGACCGGCATCGGTGCGGGGATTTCCTGGCAGGATCTTGAGGTGCGCCGCCACCGCGGGCAGGCCCCGGAGGTCCGGTTGAGCGGCGAGGCGCTGCGGCGGGCAGAGGCTCTCGGTGTCGGCCGCATTCACCTGACCCTCTCCGATGAAAAGGATTTTGCGCTCGCCTTCGTGATATTTGAAGGCGCTGCCAGTACTGCTGGCAATACTTAAGCGCTGGCAAGTCTTAAAGAGAGCCATGGCCCAAGCAGGCAGGATCATTTTTAGAGAGGCCTACGCTGAAGGACAGGGTGAAGCAGAGCCTGCTGGTCGCTGGTCATTGCCCTGACTAGTCATTGCGGTAACTAGCCATTTCTGCAACTGGTCGTGGCTGTAATTAGCCATCGCGCTAAATGAGCCACTGCAGGAACAGGCAAGCCTTTGTCCCACCGGCTTTCAGGTCTCGCTCTCTTTCTTCTCTTTGCTTTCGTTTTTCTCTTTGCTCTCCTGCGCTTTTTTCTGCAGGCTCCCGTGGAGCTTTTCTGCTTCCTCAGGTTGTCCAGGTTGCTCTTGTTGCTCTGATTCCTGCGGTTCTTCTAAGCCGAACAGCACGTCCAGGTTCTGCTCCGAGGCCCACTCGCGCAGGGCGCGCACTTCGCGAATCACCGCGTCAACGGCGCGCTCATCGATTTCCGCAGAGTGCTCTTTTTGCAGCGGGCGCAGCAGTTCCTGCAGCTGGCCGGTGGTCTCCCGCAACCGGGGCACGCCACAGTAGCAGCAGCCTCCGTGTATTTTGTGCACCAGCTCGAACAGGCCGCGGTGGTCGCCGGCGGCGAACAGGCGATGCATTTCCTGTTCATCAGCCACCAGTCCGCGGATCAGCATCTGCAACATGTCGCGGGCAAGGGCGGCGTCTTTGTTGCTTAGCTGCAGACTCTCGCTGATATCCACCAGCCGCGGAACATCAAAGGTTTTACTTTCGGAGCGTTGCGGTGCGAGAATTTTCATCCAGCGTTGGATGGTGTAGCGCAGCTGGGCCTCGCTCACCGGCTTGCTCAGGTAGTCGTCGAGTCCCGCTGCCAGCAGGCGCGCCTTTTCCTCCGTGCCCACATGGGCGGTCAAGGCGACGATGGGGGTACGGCGCTCCCCCTCTGCGGCGCGGATCTGTCGTGTCGTCTCGATGCCATCCATGCCGGGCATCTGTATGTCCATCAGTATCAGATCGAATGACTGCTGACTCGATAGGCGCAGCGCCTCCGGGCCGCTGGCGGCAATCGTGGCCTCGACCCCTTGGCCTCGGAGCAGCTCGCCGATCAACAGGCGGTTGGGTTCATGGTCATCCACGGCCAGTACTCTGGGCACCCCCGGCCCCGACAGCTTAGGACTCTGGGCGATGTTCTTGACGGAATTCTGGTGCGGGGCGGCCCGCCGCAGGGCGCGCAGCAGGTTGTCGCGGGTCACCGGTTTGGCGAGGAAGGCCAGCGCCCGGGTGCGCAGGGGCTCGTAGCAGCGGCGCAGCTCCACCGGCGAGCCCTGTACGATGATGCGGCACTGGTAAGTATCCGCAAGGGACTGCACACACTGGATAAATGGCTCGAAGTCGCCAGCGGCAATGGCGGTATCGATGATCACCGCATCCGGCAGGGCGTCGTGACGCCACATCTGTTCGATGGCCGGTTTGAGGGTGTCCGTATCACCGAGCTCCACCGGCTCCACCTCCCAGTACTGAAGCAGCTGCGCCACCTGTATCCGGGTCATGCGGTTGGGGTCCGCCAGCAGAACTCTGGAGCCGGGGAAGCGCTCGCGTATTGGTGTGGTGCTGTTGCGTTCCAGCTGCAAGGGCAGGTGCACCCAATAGGTGGCTCCCCCGCCGGCGGCCTCATCAACGCCGATACTGCCGCCCATCTGGACGATGAGGCTTCTGGCAATGGCGAGTCCCAGGCCGGCGCTGCTGATCTGCTGGTCGTGCTCGTGGGTGGAGGTTTCCAGCAGTTGGTGTAACTCGCGCCGGGCGCGGGGATCTGCGCGGTTGCCGAGGTCGGTGACGCTGAATCGAACCTGTAGTTCCGAGTCCTTGCCGCACTGCACACTGATACGCACCGGGATATTGCCCTCGGAGGACTGGCGCACCGCATTGCCAACCAGACTGGTGAAGATCTGCTTGATGCGCAATGGATCGCCGATCAGGGTGCGCGGCAACTGGTTGTCGAGCAGCGGCACCAGCTCCAGCCGGTGGTCATAGGCGAAGGGGGCGAGAATCTGCAGGGTTTCCTCCAGCAGCAGCCCCAGGTCCATGGGGCTGTAATCGAGCACAAGGTTGCCGGACTCGATCCGCGAGAAGTCCATGATGTCGTTGATGGTGGTGAGCAGGTTCTCCGACGAGCGCAGGATCGTCTGCAGGTAATCCTGCTGCAGTTCGTCCAGTTCGGTCTTCAGCAGCAGGTTGGTGAAGCCGATGATGCCGTTCAGTGGGGTGCGAATCTCGTGGCTGGTGTTGGCGAGGAAGGAGGACTTGACCCGGCTGGCCTCGACGGCTTTCTTCCTGGCCAGGTCCAGCTCGATATTCTGCTCTTCCATGGCGTCCAGTGACTGGCGCAGGTCCTCCATGGATTCCAGTACACTGGATTTGTACTCGTCCTGATAGACGCGAAGACTTTCCGCCATGGCATTGATGCGGTTGCCGAGCCGGTGCAGTTCGAGGATGTCCAGCTTGTTTTCCCGCGTCTCGAAGTGACCGCGCCCAATGGATTCCAAGCGGTTGCCAAGGTTCTCGAGCACGCGGCTGAATTTCTCCGATATATATGTGGCCCATATGAGCGCAGCGAGGGCGCACAGAATCAACCCCAACAGTGTCACCAGGGCTATCTGGTAGATGCGAACAATAAAGTAGGGGCGGTGCAGCTCAATGCTGATCCAGCGGCTGACCGGTTCTCCCTTGAGGGGATGCACAACCTGCAGGCTGTCACCCCGTTCAAAGATAAATGGATCTCTGTGGACAATATCCGCTGCGGTGATTTCCAGTCGCGGCCGCGGTCCGGCGCTGGCGAGTAGCTTCAATTGGCCATTTGAATTCGACGCGTCACTGCCGGCGGCGTAAACCCGCACCGAGCGCACCATGTCTTTTTCCAGCATCAGTGCCAGCAGACTCTTGTCCAGCCATTCGGTGCGCAGCTGGATCGGGTGTGCACCGCTCAGCTCAATCAGCTCAATCAGCTCGGCCAGTTGCTCAGCGCTGGCGCGACCGTGGGTTTCCAGCAGCTGGCGGTGCTCGTTCATCTGCTGCAGGGTGAACAGTATTCCCAAGGTCAGGGCCAGTAACAGCGAGGGAGCGAGGGTAAAGCGGTAGACAAGGGCGCGCAGTGAGGGCGGACGCTCGGCAGGCGGACTCGCCTTTCCCGGTGTTGGGAGTGCAGCCATGGAAATCCCAAATTTATATCGTGTTATTTTTGTTCGATTCTACTCGCTGCCGCCCGAGACTGCGAGACTGCAAGACTGGGGCGCGCAAGGTATTAGTCACAGGGCATTAGCCGCGCGGGATCGAGGTCGCAGGTGGGCCCCGCGGAGGGTAGAATGGCGCTCCGCTTTGCGATGGAACAAGCCCGCTTATGGATTACCCAACGATTGCCGATACCGTCGGCAATACGCCGCTCGTCAGGCTGCAGCGCCTGCCGGGCAAGACCAGCAACCGGATTCTTCTCAAGCTCGAGGGCAACAACCCCGCCGGCTCGGTGAAGGACCGCCCCGCGCTGTCTATGATCAGCCGTGCCGAGGCGCGCGGGCAGATCAGGCCTGGCGATACTCTGATAGAAGCGACCAGCGGCAACACCGGCATCGCCCTGGCCATGGCCGCAGCCATCAAGGGCTACCGCCTGATTCTGATCATGCCGGAGACCGCCACCGACGAGCGCAAGGCGGCCATGACCGCCTACGGTGCCGAGTTGATTCTGGTTTCCGGCGAGGACGGCATGGAGGGCGCCCGCGACCTGGCCCAGCAAATGGCATCCGAAGGCAAGGGGCTGGTACTGAACCAGTTTGCCAACGAGGACAACCCCCTCGCGCACCTGGAGGGCACCGGCCCCGAGATCTGGCGCCAGACGGGGGGGCAGGTCACCCACTTTGTCTCGTCGATGGGCACCACCGGCACCATTATGGGCTGTGGGCGCTATCTCAAACAGCAGAATCCGGAGATACAGATTGTCGGCTTGCAGCCCACGGAGGGCTCCAGCATCCCCGGCATCCGCCGCTGGCCGCAGGCCTATCTGCCGCAGATCTTCGTGCCGGATGAAGTGGACCGGGTGATTGATATGGAACAGGCTGAGGCCGAGGAAATGGCGCGGCGCCTGGCGCGGGAAGAGGGTATCTTTAGCGGTGTTTCCTCCGGTGGCGCGGTGGCCGCGGCCCTGCGGGTGTCCGCCGAGGTGGAGAATGCCACGATTGTTGCCATTATCTGTGACCGGGGGGATCGCTACCTCTCCTCCGGATTGTTCAGTCAGTAAACCGGTCGCCAATTACCCATGGTACAAGTCCGCAAGCATCATTCCATCGGCAGTGACGCCGAACTGGACCTCGAGTCCTGGTTGCGCCATGTGCAGACTCTGGCGAGTCTCGACGGTGGCGCACTGGTCACCCTGCGTCGTGCCGCCGAGCTCAGTGCCGAGGCGGAAAAGCAGGCCATCGCCGCCGAGAATATCTGGGCGGAGGGGGCCAGCAGCTTCCTGACCGGTCTGGAAATGGCCGAGATACTCGCCGACCTGCAGATCGATGGCGAGGCCCTCTGCGCGGCGGTGCTGTACCGGGCGGTGCGCGAGAAGCGCCTGCCGCTGAAAAAGGTGGAAGAAGAGTTTGGCAAAACCGTCGCCAAGCTGATCCGTGGTGTGTTGCGCATGGCGGCCATTCGCAGCCAGAGCGCGGAGACCGGCACCAACCGCAGCCTGGCGGTGGAGGAGCACTCCGAGAATATCCGCCGCATGCTGGTGGCGCTGGTGGACGATGTGCGCGTGGCGCTGATCAAGCTGGCCGAGCGCACCTGTGCCATTCGGGCGGCCAAGAATGCCGACCCGGCCAAGCGCCGGCGGGTTGCCCGGGAAGTGGCCGATGTCTACGCGCCGCTGGCGCATCGGCTCGGCATCGGCCATATCAAGTGGGAATTGGAAGACCTCTCGTTCCGCTATCTGGAACCCGAGGACTACAAGCAGATCGCCAAGCTTTTGGATGAAAAGCGCCTGGCGCGGCAGAAATACATCGAAGAAGTCCTGGACCTGCTGCGCGGCGAGCTGAAACGGGCGGATATCGAGGGCGATGTCTTCGGTCGTGCCAAGCATATCTACAGTATCTGGCGCAAAATGCGCCGCAAGAATATCGGTTTCTCCCAGGTCTACGACATCCGCGCGGTGCGCATTCTGGTGCCGACGGTGCGCGACTGCTATGCCGTTCTCGGCATCGTGCACAACCTGTGGCGCAACATCCCCAACGAGTTCGACGATTACATCGCCTCGCCCAAGGAAAACGGCTACCGCTCCCTGCACACCGCGGTCATCGGGCCGGAGCGCAAGGTGCTGGAAGTTCAGATCCGCACCTTCGCCATGCACGAAGAGGCGGAGTACGGGGTCTGCGCCCACTGGCGCTACAAGGGCACTGATCAGAAGTCCGAAGGCCAGGATGGCTATGAACAGAAGATCTCCTGGCTGCGCCAGGTGCTGGACTGGCATGAGGAAGTGGGTGGCAACCCGCTGCAGGAAGACCTGCAGTCGAGCGATGTGGATACCCGCATCTACGTCTTTACCCCCGATGGCCACGTCGTGGACCTGCCCCGCGGCGCCACCCCGCTAGACTTCGCCTACAAGATTCACACCGAGATTGGGCACCGCTGCCGCGGCGCCAAGGTAGATGGCCGTATCGTGCCGCTGAACCATGAACTGCAGACCGCCAACCGGGTGGAAATCCTCACCGGCAAGCGCGAGGCGCCCAGTCGTGACTGGCTGTCGCCGGGGATGGGGTATATCACCACCTCCCGCGCCCGCGCCAAGGTTATTCACTGGTTCAAGCAGCAGGCTCGCGACCAGAATATCGCCGATGGCCGCAGCATCCTCGATGGCGAGTTCAAGCAGCTGGCCCTGATCGATTTCAATTTCGAGCAACTGGCGGCCAAGCTCAATATGCATTCCCTCGACGATCTCTACGCGGCGGTGGGCGCGGGGGATATCGGTGTGGGGCAGGTGCTGAACGCCGCGCAGCGGATGGTCAAGGTGGACCTGGCGGAACCCACCCCCTCATTGACCGCGTCCGTGGCCCGTGGCGAGGGCATGACCGATGTGTATATCGACGGGGTGGGTAACCTCATGACGCATATCGCCCGCTGCTGCAATCCGGTACCCGGCGACGACATCATGGGTTACATCACACTCGGTCGCGGCGTGTCGATTCACCGCAAGGATTGCCCGAATATGCTGCGTATGCAGGTGAGCGAACACGACCGTGTGCTGCAGGTGGAGTGGGCGGAAAAGCCACAGGAACTTTACGCGGTGGAAATCATGATCGAGGCCTACGACCGTCATGGACTGCTGCGGGACATCACCGCCATGCTGGACAGTCAGCGGATCAATATTACCGCCATGCAGACCCGCTCCAACAAGAACAAGCACACGGTGGATATGGTGCTGACCGCAGAGATTCACAATTTCGAGGAGCTGAGCCGAGTGCTGCACCGCATCAACCAGCTGCCGAACGTGGCTTCCGCCAAGCGGCGGATGCTGCACTGAGCCGCCGTTTTTTCCGCTGCTCTGGTAGGTGCACCGATACAGATTGCGAGAACAGACGCTCGATAAGGGAATCCCCGTGGAAAAACATTATTCCGTCGATGACCTGCTTTTTTTGATGGCGCAGTTGCGCGACCCGCAGGGTGGCTGCCCCTGGGATCTGAAGCAGAACTTCGCCAGCATTGTGCCCTCCACCATCGAGGAGGCCTATGAGGTGGCGGAGGCCATTGACGCGGAGGACTTCGAGCATCTGCGCGAGGAGCTGGGGGATCTCCTATTTCAGGTGATTTTCTATGCGCAGCTCGGCCGCGAGGCCGGACATTTCGATTTCCCCCGTATCGTCGATACCCTGGTGCGCAAGCTGGTGCGCCGTCACCCGCATGTTTTCCCCAGCGGTGAACTCCGTGGCGACAACCGTGCCGATGCGATTGACGAGGCGCAGGTCAAGAAAAACTGGGAGGCGATCAAGGCGGAAGAGCGCCGGGCCAAGGGTGAGGCCGGCACACTCGCGGGTGTGGCGGTGGGCCTGCCGGCCCTTACTCGTGCGGGCAAGCTGCAGAAGCGCGCCGCCGGAGTCGGTTTTGACTGGCCGTCAGTAGATGGTGCGCTGGCAAAAATCGAGGAGGAGGTGGCGGAACTGCGCGAGGCTATCGCCGCCGGTGATGCGCCGCATATTGAAGAGGAGCTGGGCGACCTGCTGTTCTCCTGTGTCAATGCCGCCCGTCATCTGCGCGTTGAACCCGAAAGCGCGCTGCGGGGCTGCAATCGCAAGTTTGAACGGCGGTTCACTGCGGTGGAGCAGGAGCTGCGTCGGCAGGGGCTCCAGCCGGGGGATGCCTCACTGGACGAGCTGGAGCAACTCTGGAATCTCGCCAAAGAGCAGGGCTGAGGCGGAGGTTATTCCTGGGTTCGCATTATTTAGGCTGGCTGTGCTTTATTTAGTCTGGAGGATTTAAGTTTAAGCTGGCCAAAATTAAAGCTGCCCGCCTCATTTCGCCACTAACTGATTACTGCAGCTGCCGGTCCGCTCGAATTCTGTCACATTCTCCAGTGTGGTTCTGGCGATATTGGTGATCGCCTCATGGGTGAAAAATGCCTGATGGCCCGTCACCATCACATTGTTGAAGGTCAGTAGGCGGGCAAACACATCGTCACCGATCACCGAGTCTGAGTGATCCTCAAAAAACAGGTTTTCTTCCTCTTCGTAGACATCGAGCCCGAGATAGCCGATCTTGCCGGATTTCAAGCCGCGAATAATGGCCGAGGTGTCAATGACACCACCCCGGGAAGTGTTGATCAGGCAGACCCTGTCGCGCATTTCCGCAATTGCCTGCTCGTTAATCAGGTGGCGGGTTTCCGGCAGTAATGGACAGTGCAGGGAAATGATGTCCGAGTTGCGGCACAGGGACTCAAAGCTCACATAGCGCATGCCAAGTTTCCGGCACTCTTCGTTTTCCTTCGGGTCGTAGCCGAGCAGTTCACAGCCGAAACCGCGCATAATGCGGGCAAACACCGCGCCGATCTTCCCGGTCCCCACAACCCCCACCGTTTTGCCGTGCAGGTCGTAGCCCATCAGTCCATCCAGTGAAAAGTTGCCCTCGTGGATGCGGGCCTGCGCGCGCACCAGGCGCCGGACCAGGGTCAGGATCAGCCCTACAGCGTGCTCGGCAACCGCGTAAGGCGAGTAGCCGGGCACATTGGCGACGACAATCCCCAGATCGTTGGCGGCGGCAATATCGACGTGATTGAAGCCCGCGGAGCGCAGTGCCAGCATTCTGACCCCCTGGTGGTGCATGCGCTTGAGCAGTGACGCCGGGGCGGGATCGTTCACAAAAATACAGACGGCCTCCGCATCTGCGGCCAGCACCAGCGTGTTTTCGTCCAGGTGGGTGTCTACATAGACAAGCTCGTGGTGATGCTGGCGGTTGTAGCGGTCCAGATAGCGCTTGTCGTAATCGTGCGCATTAAAGATGGCGATTTTCATCGAAGGCTCCCTTTCGCGGCGGTTGGGCTCTGTGCACCGGGTTGCTTCCCAGCAAACAGCATAGCTGCAGGCAGGTATGACTCATAATCCAAAATGGTTCTGGAAATGTTTCTGATTGGGCCGTGCGCCCCGTCTCACGGGGGTGGGAGCGGAGGCGGGGCGAGGGTTCGGGAGCCTTGCCCTAGCTGGGGGCAGCGTGTAAGGTAGCGCTCTTTTGACGCGGCGGGCATAGGCACGTCGGATAATTGGAGGCATTCTGACTATGCGAATCATTCTCTTGGGGGCGCCCGGGGCCGGCAAAGGCACTCAGGCTCAGTTCATTACAGAGAAATTCGGCATTCCGCAGATCTCCACCGGTGACATGCTGCGTGCAGCTGTGAAAGAGGGTAGCCCCCTCGGTCTGGAGGCCAAGGATATTATGGCCGCCGGTAAACTGGTGTCAGATGATCTGATCATCGCCCTGGTTAAAGAGCGGATTGCTCAGCCCGATTGCGCGAATGGTTTCCTGTTCGATGGGTTCCCCCGCACCATTCCTCAGGCGCAGGCCCTGCTGGATGCGGACGTATCCATCGATCACGTGCTGGAGATCGCTGTGGACGACGAGGAAATCGTCAAGCGCCTGTCCGGTCGCCGTGTGCACGAAGGCTCCGGCCGCGTTTACCACGTTATCTACAATCCGCCTAAGGAAGAGGGCAAGGATGATGTCACTGGCGAGGAGCTGGTACAGCGCTCTGATGATACTGAAGAGACTGTCCGCAACCGGCTGAAGGTTTATCACGAGCAGACCGCCCCCCTGGTGGGCTTCTACAGCGAGCTTGCCGAGCGCATGCCCGAATCAGCGCCCAAGTACAGCAAGGTGGAGGGTATCGGCTCCATGGACGATATTCGCCAGAAGGTAATGGCCGCGCTGACCTGATCTGGCGGCCTGATCGGTTCGTATCAAAGCCCCCGCTCGGGGGCTTTTTTGTGTCCGCCGAGCGCGTGACTGGCGGATGGTGTAGCCTTTTATGGTTCCAATTTACCATCCACATTTCTGCCCATAGCGAGAATCCATAGGACCTGAAGTATGTCGACAGCGGTAATCCTGATGAATCTGGGAACCCCGGCGGAGCCGAGCGCCCCCGCGGTGCGGAAATTTCTGCGGGATTTTCTCTCTGATCCGAGGGTGGTGGAAATTCCCCGGCTGGTGTGGCTGCCGATCCTGCACGGCATCATCCTGACACTTCGCCCTCGGCGGATCGCGCCAGCCTACGCAGAAATCTGGAATACCGGCCTCGATGGGGAGCCTGTCGAGGGCGCCCCCCTGCTTTATTACACTCGCCGGCAGGCGGAGCTGCTGCAGCAGCATCTGTCCCGGCAGGGGACGAATGTCCGCGTTGAATACGCGATGACATACGGTGATCCGCAGCTCGCCGACGTAGTAGCGCGGTTACAGCGGGAGGGGTTTGATTCCTTTGTGGTTTTCCCGCTCTATCCACAATATTCGGCCACCACCACCGGATCCATCTATGACCAGGTGGCGCGGATTTATCGCAGTAACAGAAATATCCCCAATATCTCGCTGGTGCATGACTACTATCGGCATCCCCTATATGTGCGGGCGCTGGCAAACAGTGTTCGCGAGCACTGGGCAAAACATGGGGCCGCGGAAAAGCTGCTGTTGTCCTTCCATGGCATCCCCAGAGCCAATGTGGACAAGGGGGACCCCTATTACCATCAGTGCCGGCAAACCGCTGAGGGCCTGGCCGCGGAATTGGGCCTTAACGAGGGCCAGTGGCAGCTCTGTTTCCAGTCGCGCTTTGGTAAAGCGGAGTGGCTGCAACCCTATACCGACAAAACCCTGGTCGAGTGGGGTAAAAAAGGAGTCGCCAGTGTCGATGTGATCTGCCCGGCATTTGCCGCCGACTGCCTGGAGACCATTGAAGAAATTGCGGAGGAGAATCGCGCTATTTTCATCGAAGCCGGTGGCGGTGAATACCGATATATTCCAGCGCTGAATTTGCGTGGCGATCATATTGAGGCGCTTGCCGGGATCGTAGAAGACAAGTTACCGCTTCAGTTGCGCCTCCCTGATTGAGAGGTGAGAAATATAAATTGCCGCCGTTTTGGTCTCGTCTCGGCGGCAAATAGGGGAAAAAGCAATTTTTTATCTCCTTAATAACCTTTTTTTCCTGTTTTCCCTTGCAAAGCATTTTTTTTTTATTAACTTTGATAAAGTCGCAGCGTTTATCACTGTTGCGACTTGCTGCATATCCTCCCGGTAGCGGTCATAAAATCCGGGGCAGCAAAACGTCATCATCACCAGCACACTTTTAGATAGATTGCAGAGGTAGTTTTTCCTCGCTGACAGGAGACTAAGGGATGGCACGAGTAGCAAAAAAGAGAAAACAGGCCAAGCGCCCTGCAAAAGCCAAAGCCGCGGCAGCTGTTTCGCCGGTTGTCACCAAGGCTGAAAAAGCGCTTGAGGCCGCGACCAAATCCCTGGATGCCCAGATGGACCGGGTAGCCAAGGCAAAGGAACGGGCACAGAAAAGTGCTACCGCTGCGGCGAAAAAAGCCTTGACCAATGCCAATGGCAAAGCCAAGGACTTGCGTGCCAAGGTGACTGCCGCGAAGGTGGAGCTCTCCAAGGCCAAGGCTATGGATGCTGTTCGTCAGGCTGAGGAAGCGGCCAAGGCAAAAATCAGCGAGATGGCTGAAAAGCTATCTGATAAAGCGGATAAGGATCTGGCTGCGGCAGTGAAGGCGTTTGAGGCGCGCTGGAGAAAGGCGCGAGCCAAGGCCGATGCCAAGAAGGTCAAGGCTGCCGAGAAGAAGGCCAAGACCAAAGTAAAGGCGGCGGCGAAGAAAGCGGCCACCAAGGCCAAGGCTCTGGAGAAAAAGGCTGCGGCCAAAGCCAAGGCCGAGGCCAAGAAGGCGGCTAAAAAAGCGGTCAAGAAAAAACCCGGTCGCCCGAAGAAAGTCGGCCGTCCTAAGAAAGCTGTCGCAGAGAAAGGTGTCACCGAGAAAGCAGCAGCCAAGAAAGGCCCTGGACGTCCCAAGAAATCCACGCGGCGGGGCCGCCCGCCGAAGGCATCTACCGCTCAGGCTCCGGCCCCAAAGGCCAAGCGTCGCGGCCGCCCGCCAAAGCAGAAGTGATTCTTCGGCGGGCCCCTGTGTAACGGTGTGCCGATCAGGCAGGCTATCCCGGCATAGAGTCTCAGAGTGGAGGCAGTACCTGCTCGAGCCGCCTCACACAGACCGCATCCGAGAGGGAAGGCACCCGAGAGGGGAGGCACCCGAGATGGAAAGCACCCGAGATGGAAAGCGTCCGCTTAGCAGCGACTGACAGAGAGCTCGCGACACAGCGGGCGGAGAGCGCGTTGCACAGAGATATCGCCAGGTAAGAAAGCCCCGATTGCGGGGCTTTTGCTTCTCTCTGAGTGCCCCTCGCAGAGGGTATTCCCTGCAATGGCTGCGCTGCCGAAGCGCGACTGTCTATCGCCAGCTATTGCCGGCAATCCCCATGGCGGGCTCTGTTTATGGCCTCCTGGCCCTTTGAGGCAGCCGCATGATTTCCCGCCCACATGACTCTCCCCGCGGACCGTGCCACAATTCGGCCCCGAAGAAGTAGTCAGTTGAGCCCCCTGTGAAACTATTAGCCCTGGATACCACCTCTGGCGCCTGTTCTGTTGCCCTGTATGACGATGGCAGGGTCTCTGAGCAGTTTATACAGGCAGAGAGAGACCATACCCAGCGACTGCTGCCGATGGTTGACGAAGTGCTCGCACAGGCCGGTCTGGACCTCTCCGATATGGACGCGCTGGCGGTCAGTCGGGGACCTGGCTCCTTTACCGGGCTGCGCATCGCCATCAGCTGTGTGCAGGGACTGGCGTTTGCCGCCGACAAGCCGGTGGTGCCGGTTTCCAGTCTGGCGGCGCTGGCGGCTGGCGTTCGCCGCCAGCATCCCGAGTGGCGCGAGGCCCCGGTGGTGGCGGCACTCGATGCGCGCATGGGGCAGGTCTACTGGGGGGTATACTCGCCCAAGGCGCCTAACTGCAGTCTGCTTCCGGAGGCGGTGCAGAATCCGGAGGATGTCGTGCACGCCCTGCGAGAGTCCGACCTGCCGCACGAGCTGTACGGTGCCGGGCCCGGCTGGCATTACCCGGCTTTTGAGTCGGCGCCGGTCCATGCCGTAGATGACGCGGCCCTGATTCACGCGCGGGATATTGCCGAGCTGGCGGCGCTGCTCTGGCGCAATGGGGTCAGCCTGTCCGCTGAGGAGCTGCAGCCTCTCTACCTGCGCGACGAAATCACCTGGCAAAAACGACAAAAAATACGTTCGCAGTAACCGCCCATGGAATTTTTTCAAATTGTTCTCCTGGCCCTGATTCAGGGCCTCACCGAGTTTTTGCCCATCTCCAGTTCGGCGCACCTGATCCTGCCCAAGGAAGTGCTGGGGTGGCCGGATCAGGGACTCGCCTTCGATGTGGCAGTGCACTTCGGCTCTCTGGCTGCGGTTGTCATCTACTTTCGCGGCGAAGTGTGGGCGCTGTTGCGCGATGGTCTCGGCGGGCTGGTGAATAACCGCTGGACGGATGATGGCCGTCTCGCCTGGCTTATTGTGCTGGCCACCATTCCCGCCGGTCTGGTGGGACTGGCCTTCAAGGGCTTTATTGAGACACACCTGCGCTCCGCTGCCGTTATTGCCGCCACCACCATCGGTTTTGGTGTGTTGCTCTGGTGGGCGGACGTATTCGGCAAGCGCCGGCAAACGCTGGCGCAGCTGAACTGGAAGAAGGCGCTGGCCATTGGCCTGGCCCAGGCCTTGGCTCTGATTCCGGGAACCTCCCGCTCAGGAATTACCATGACCGCCGGATTGATGCTGGGCATGAAACGCGAGGACGCCGCGCGCTTTTCGTTCCTTATGTCCATCCCCATTATCGCCCTGAGCGCTTTGCTGCTCACTTTCGATCTGCTCTCGCTGGAAACAGTGCCCTGGGGCGATATTCTGCTCGGTACACTGCTCTCAGGCATCAGTGCCTATCTGTGTATTCACTTTTTCCTGCAATTTATCAGCCGCATCGGCATGGCTCCGTTTGCCATCTATCGCCTGTTATTGGGCGCGGCTCTGATCTGGATGATTTGGGGGTAACGCAAATGGCGACAGTGGCATTTCTCGGTCTCGGTGTCATGGGTTACCCCATGGCGGGCTTCCTTGCCAAAGCCGGTCATCGGCTGCGGGTCTACAACCGCACCGCCAGCCGCGCACAGCAGTGGCTCGGCGACTATCCCGGGGCAGCTTTTGCCACACCGGCGGAGGCCGCCAGCGGAGCCGAGCTGGTTTTTGCCTGTGTGGGTAACGACAACGACCTGCGGCAAGTCGTCACCGGTGAGCAGGGGGCCTTTGCCGGCATGGGCGCCGGCAGCCTGTTTGTGGATCACACCACCGCCTCGGCGGATGTAGCCCGTGAGCTGGCGGAAGTTGGCGCCGAGCGCGGCATTGCTTTCATCGATGCGCCGGTTTCCGGAGGCCAGGCGGGAGCGGAGAAGGGCGCGCTGACCATTATGGTGGGCGGTGCGGAAAGCGATTACCAGCGGGCACAGCCCTACCTGGACTGCTATGCCCGCGCCACCAATCGGCTCGGCCCGGTGGGCAGTGGCCAGCTGTGCAAAATGGTCAACCAGATCTGCATTGCCGGACTGGTTCAGGGACTGGCGGAAGGGCTCCACTTTGCCCGGGCCGCGGGCCTGGATGCCGAGCAGGTGGTGGAAGTGATTTCCAAGGGCGCAGCGCAGAGCTGGCAGATGGAGAACCGCTATAAAACCATGCTGGCGGGCGAATACGAACACGGTTTCGCGGTGGACTGGATGCGCAAGGATCTGGCCATCGTTCTCAACGAGGCCCAGCGCAATGGCGCACTGCTGCCGGTGACCGCGTTGGTGGACCAGTTTTACAGCGAAGTGCAGGCACTCGGCGGTGGCCGCTGGGATACCTCCAGCCTGTTTGCCCGGCTGACCCATATGCGCCCGTTTGATGACAGCGATCATTAATTCCGCGCGGCCTCTTTGAGCGCCCTATGAGAGCCCTGCTTCTCTCTCCCTACGATGCCGGCAGTCACAAGCGCTGGCGACGCGGGCTGGTGGCGGCGCTGCCGGAATGGCACTGGACCGTGCTGACCCTGCCGCCGCGCTATTTCAGCTGGCGGGTGCGGGGAAACAGCCTCAGCTGGGGCCGCGGCGAGCAAGCGGGGATTCTGCGCCAGCGCTGGGACCTGATCGTTGCCACCTCCATGACCGACCTGTCCGCGCTGCGGGGGCTGGTGCCGGAGATCGCCAGCGTGCCTACGGTGGTTTATTTCCACGAGAATCAGTTTGCCTACCCCCGTACCCGCGATGCCTTTCAGTCTGTGGAACCGCAGTTGCTGAATATCTATACCGCGCTCTGCGGCGACCTGCTGCTGTTTAATTCCGATTTCAATCGACGCTCCCTGCTGGACGGCGCCCGCCAGTTGCTGAAACGCTTTCCGGATCAGGTTCCGGCCGGAATCTGTGAGGAGGTTGCAGGCAAGTCCCGTGTCCTGCCGGTGCCATTGGAACCCGGCCTGTTCACTTTGTCTGCGCCTGCATCTGCGTGTTTGCCTTCGCCTGTGCCAGCGCGTCCAGAGAGTGGGCCACTGGTGATCAGCTGGGCAGCCCGCTGGGAGTATGACAAGGGGCCGGACCGGCTGCTGCAGATACTCGAGGGACTGGAATCCCGTGGCATTGATTACCGCCTGAATCTTCTCGGCGAGTCCTTCCGCAAGAGCCCGAGCGAATTTGAAGTGATCCGGCAGCGATTTGCCCCGCGCCTGGCGGCGGTGGGCTATCAGTCCTCTGCCGATGCGTATTATCGCCTGCTGCAGGGCAGTCATGTGTTTCTCAGTACCGCCCACCACGAGTTCCAGGGGCTGGCGGCCATGGAAGCCTGTGCCCTGGGCTGCTCGCCGGTAGTGCCCGACGAGCAGGCCTATCCGGATTACTATCCGCCCCAGTGCCGCTATGGCTCGGTGGAGGCCGCGGTCACATTGATCGCGGGGCTGGCCGAGAGCCTCCAGGCTGGTGAGCCTCTGCCGGTGGTGAATATGGAGGGCTTGAGTTGGGCGCGATTGGCGGTGGAATATCGCCAGGCCTTTGACAGCCTGTTGGGCGGGGAATAAACCGCCGACCTTTCCTTCGCATCCCGCGTATTTTCGTAGCGCTTGGGTTTACCTGCCCCTGAGCACGGAGCACGGAGCACGGAGCACGGAGCACGGAGCACGGAGCACGGAGCACGGAGCACGGAGCACTGAGCTCCAGCCGCTTTGCCGGCAAGCACCGCTTTGCTTTTGTTGCGGTTTTCCTTCCTGCTGAGCATATCCGCGGAAGACTCGCCTTTTGTTTTCCTTTGCTGGGAAGTCCGATACCGCTGTGGTTTTAGCCGGCACAAAAGTATTGGTACCCAAGCCGCAATCGACTGATGGCTTGCAGAAATATCAACAGACCAACGGTATATGCAGCCGGAGCGGCGCGATCACCATGCTCACAATGAGCCAGTGGCGTGCGGCAGGGCAGAGACATCCGGCAGGCAGAACGATTCAGCTGGTAGAGGCGTCCACTGTTCGAGCCGCTGCGGGTATGGCCTCGGTTGATCCTGAGTTGATTTCTTTGGGCTTATCAAAAGACGTGATCGCGCCCCTATTCATTCAATGCTGCCGGGGTCTCCGTGAATACATTTTATTCGCTCCATTATGCGCCTGGCGCCATTCACTCCCTCGTGCAGGCGGCGCCCGGCGTACAATCATTAACGCGAAAAGGGTATTATTCGGCCCCAACTCCCGAGAATGCAGCACGGAATTAATAGCGTTTATGAGTAAGCAGCGTGTACTGACCGGCATCACCACCACCGGCACCCCCCACCTGGGCAACTATGTCGGCGCCATCCGCCCGGCGATTGCCGCCAGCCAGGACGAAAACAATCAGTCCTTCTTTTTCCTGGCGGACTATCACGCGCTGATCAAGTGTCAGGACCCGCAGCAGGTGCACCAGTCCACTCTGGAAATCGCCGCTACCTGGCTGGCTCTGGGGCTGAATACCGATAATGTGGTCTTCTACCGCCAGTCCGATATCCACGAAATCCCCGAGCTGACCTGGCTGCTCACCTGCATGACCGCCAAAGGGTTGATGAACCGCGCCCACGCCTACAAGGCGGCGGTGGATGCCAACCGCGCTGACGGCGAGGATTCCGACTTCGGTGTCACCATGGGGCTGTACAGCTACCCCATCCTGATGGCGGCGGACATCCTCATGTTCAATGCCAACAAGGTGCCGGTGGGCAAGGACCAGGTGCAGCATATCGAGATGGCGCGGGATATTGCCCAGCGCTTCAACCACCATTACGGCGAGCACTTTGTCCTGCCCGATGCGGTGGTGGACGACCATGTGGCGGTCCTGCAGGGGCTCGATGGCCGCAAGATGAGCAAGAGCTACGGCAACACCATCCCGCTCTTTTTGACCGAGAAGCAGCTCAAGAAGCATATCAACAAGATCAAGACCAACCTGCTGGAACCCGGTGAACCCAAAGACCCGGATACCTCCACCGTATTCCAGATCTGGCAGGCCTTCGCCACAGCGGAACAGACCGCCGAGATGCGCCAGGCGTTTGAGGACGGCATCGCCTGGGGTGAGGCCAAAAAACAACTGTTCGAGCTGGTCAACGGCCAGATTGGCGATGCCCGTGAACGCTACAATGAATTGCTGGCCAACCCGGCCCAGATTGAAACGGAACTGGAGAAAGGGGCGCAGAAGGCGCGGGCCTACTCGGCACCGTTTATCGACAAGCTGCGTCATGCGGTAGGTATCCGCAAGATCGGCTGACAAAAAGAAAGGATGGCAGGGCAAGATGGCAGGCGACCGCAACAATATGCACAACGATAACCAAGCACGCAGTGAAGTTTCCGCCAAGACTGGCTGGGTCAACCGCGCGCTGAACTTTATCGAAGTGGTGGGCAACCGCCTGCCGGACCCCGCGGTGCTCTTCCTGGTTTTGATGGTGACGGTGTGGGTGGTCTCCTTCCTGCTGTCCGGTATCCGCTTCGATGCCATTCACCCGGCTACGGGGGAGGCGGTGCAGGTCACCAACCTGCTGTCCGGCGACAGCTTCGCCTACTTCCTCTCCCATATGGTCACCACCTTCACCGGCTTTGCGCCGTTGGGGGTGGTGCTGGTGGCCATGCTGGGTGTGGGGGTGGCGGAAGAGAGCGGCTTTATCAACGCGGTATTGAAAAAGCTGCTGGCGGTGACGCCGCAAATGCTGCTGACCCCCATGCTGATTCTGGTGGCCATTGTCAGTCACACCGCGGTGGACGCCGGCTATGTGCTGGTGATCCCGCTGGGCGGGGTGATTTTCTACGCCGCCGGTCGACACCCGCTGGCCGGTATTGCGGCGGCCTTCGCCGGCGTGTCCGGTGGTTTTTCGGCCAACTTCGTGCCATCGGCCATCGATCCATTGCTGCAGGGGTTTACCCAGTCTGCCGGGCAGATCGTCAGTCCTCAGCTGCAGCTGAATCCCCTCAATAACTGGTTTTTCACCTCGGCTTCCAGTCTGGTGATCGTGTTGCTGGGCTGGTGGTTGACCGACAGGGTGATCGAACCGCGCCTGAAGAACGTCGCCATCGACGGTGATCCGGACGAAATGCCGGTAATGCAGGAGGTGGGCAGCCGCGAGCGCCGCGCCCTGCGACTGTCCTCGCTGGTCATGCTGCTCGGTATCGGCGCCCTGATCGGCTGGATGCTGCCCGCCGATTCCGCCCTGCGGGACAGCGCCGGCAACCTGGCGGCCTTCGGTGCGCCGGCGATGAAGTCCATCGTGCCGCTGATTTTCCTGCTGTTTATTCTTCCCGGTGTGGTCTTCGGCTATGTGGTGGGCACGTTTAAAAAGTCCAAGGATGTGATCGATGCCATGTCGAAAACCATGGGCTCCATGTCCTATTACATCGTCATGGCCTTTTTCTGCGCCCTGTTTATCTCCGAATTCGGCCGTTCCGGTCTGGGCACGCTGCTGGCGGTAGAGGGGGGGAATCTGCTCGCGGCCATGGCGCTGCCGGGACCGGTGACGCTGATGGGAATTATCCTGCTGGTGGGCTTTGTAAACCTGTTTGTGGGCTCGGCCTCCGCCAAGTGGGCCCTGCTGGCCCCCATCTTTGTCCCCATGCTGATGCAAGTGGGCTTCTCGCCGGACCTGACCCAGGCCGCCTATCGGGTAGGGGACTCCTCAACCAATATCATTACCCCCTTGATGCCTTACTTCCCGTTGGTGGTGGTGTACTGCCAGCGCTATGTAAAGAGCACCGGTATCGGCACACTGGTTTCCATGATGCTGCCGTATTCGCTGGTATTTCTATTCTGCTGGTCGATATTCCTGGTACTGTACTGGTCGCTGGGGATTCCCCTGGGGCTGCAGTCCAGTTATACCTACCCCTGACTGACACCCTATTCCTGACGAACACAGAGACCGGTTGATTTACCAGAAGATGGGGGCTTGCCGGCTCCCGTTTTTTTCGAGATGTAAAAATGGCTTACGTTTATCTGGCAGTCGCCATCCTGGCCGAGGTGACCGCCACCACCGCGCTCAAAGCTTCCGAGCAGTTTTCCCGCCCGCTTCCCTCAGCTCTCGTGGTGTTGGGTTATGGGGTTTCTTTCTACATGCTGACCCTGGTGCTGAAGAGCATGCCCGTGGGTATCGCCTACGCAATCTGGGCTGGCGTCGGCATCCTGCTGGTGGCCCTGGCGGGAGCGGTTATTTACCGCCAGATTCCCGACTGGCCCGCCATCATAGGCATGACACTGATTATTGCCGGGGTGGTGATCATGCACCTCTTCTCCAAGACCTCAACCCACTGAAGTGTATTCGGCGCTATGGCTGGTCCTCAGGGTTTAACGGTTAACGGTTAACGGCTGCCGGCCGGCACGGACCATTTCGATATGGGGGATGCCGTCCTCGTCATAGGGTTCGGAAACCGGCTCGAAAGCAAATTCCCGGTAAAACCGCGACAGGTACAGCTGAGCGGAAATACGTATGGCACTGCCTGAAAAGTGCTGGTCACAAAGCGACAGCCCCCGCGCCATCAGTTCGCGGCCCAGTCCGGTCCTGCGTGCGGCGGGTGCTGTCAGCACCCTGCCGATGGACGGCTCCGCATACTTGCCGCCCGGGTCCACCACCCGCAGATAGGCCTGCAGAGAGAAATCCTCCCCCTGTTTTTCCCACGCCGCCAGGTGCCAGCTGTGCTGGTCCCTGCCGTCGGCGTCCTGATAGGCGCAGTCCTGCTCCTGCACAAAAACAGCCTGGCGCAGCTGGAGAATGTCATAGAGTTGCCGGAGGGTGAGGTCCTCGAAGCGGGACCACTGCCAATGAAACATGCCTTGAAAGCCACCGTTAGGGTTGGTTTTGTATTGGTGTCAGTCTGCCCAGACTAACGGATTCTGATGCCGGATGCCTGCAGCGGCGCTTAAACGCGGCTTGAACCCCCGAGCTTAAATCCCGGCCAGGGGCGACGCGGGTTGCCGATCGATCACGGCGACGTTGGCTCGGCGCGATAAAAGCGCCCGTATTGGAGAAAGTGCAGTACCTGCGCGATGACTTGCTCATTCTGCATCATAAATACATGGGTGACAGGCATCTGCAGGTGGTCGCTCATGCCTTCCAGCCTGGTGCTGGCCACCGAGACCTTGCCATCGTCGGTG
Organism: Microbulbifer aestuariivivens; assembly: GCF_039545115.1. Lineage (NCBI taxonomy): Bacteria > Pseudomonadati > Pseudomonadota > Gammaproteobacteria > Cellvibrionales > Microbulbiferaceae > Microbulbifer > Microbulbifer aestuariivivens. The sequence continues at coordinate 226,026 of NZ_BAABRT010000002.1, forward strand.
GAGGGGATGATCTGCGACAGGATCGGATTGATACTGCGGGTACCGGCGATGATGCCCACATCGAAATTCGCCGCGCCCAGCTGGTTGGGAACACTCTCCTCGCCGGTGCCCAGTTGCAGGCCGGCATCACCCATGATGGCGTGAAACCCGGGAAACTCGCCAAGGGTATCGACCACCTCGCTGCCCTGATTGGGCGGCCCGAGCATGACGACGCGACCGAGATTGGGGATGCTGACCCGGCTCAGGTATTGGCGCACCAGGATGCCGCCCATGGAGTGGGTGACGAAATGCACGCGGGTATCCTCAGGGTCTTCGGTCTTTTCGGCCGCGCTGGCGCACTGGTCCAGCGCCGGGGCGATGGCCTGACCGGCAAGCGTCTCGATGGGATACAGGGTCGAGGGGTAATCGACATTGACGGTATGGAAGTTGGCCTTCGCCAGCGCCTCGGCCAGTTCTTGCATGGAGCCATCGGAGCGCCCCAGCCCATGCAGGAGGATCACACAGGTGGCGTTGCCACTCAGCGGGGTGAGCAACAGCAGGGAGAGAATCGCGGCGGCAATGGCTTTCACTTTCATAGGAAACGTCTTCCGGCGGCTGAAAATTGTCAGCGGGATGTCAGTGGCACGGACTCTACTTTAGCGGCAAAGTCCGCGCTGTACAGCTCACCGGCAGCGTGTTTTTCCCTCGGCCCGCCTCAATTGGCGGGGCGCGACTTGCGCGAGAAGAGGGCGCGCAGGCTGAAGCGCCCCGGCTTTTTGCCGCCGTCCACGTCCTCATCACGTTTGGCATCGAAGAAATGCACCAGTGCTTCCGCCTCCTCCTCGGAGAATCGCAGTGGCTGGAAGCGCGTATAGCCGCGGCGGCCGAGAAACTCCCGCAGGGACTTCTCGGCCGGAACGTATTTCATCGACCAGTCTGCGAACAGGCGGGTGGTTACGGTTTTCATCGACAGGGTGGTGACCTGCTGGTGGCGGCTGTCGGCGCTGATGCGCTCGAAAGTTTCAGTGACCGTGCCCCGGTCTCCCTCCAGAGCCTGGAAAAAAAAGCCATCCCCGAAATAAAGAACGCCACCTACATCTTTGCGGCTATTGTTCTGCCGGCTCTGCATCAGAATGCGGGCCACCGTCGGTTCCACCCCGCTGCTGGCTGGCATTGGCATGAAGGAAGCTTTGCTGGCATAGACCAGACGAACCAGTTCGCCCATTGGAAGTCCCCTAAGTTATGGTTGGTTTAATTTGGCGTGAAATAGCACACGGTTACGCTGTGAAGTGGGTACTGGATCACCGTCGCGGCGGCTTACCGCAAGCCAGCTTTGCGCCAGTCGAGCGCAGGTTTTGGTTGCCCCCAGCGGCCTGGGTTTTGCGACCGCCAGCCAGAATCGCTGACCCGGGGTGGACGCTGTGAGGTGGCTAAGAGGAGGCTAAGAGGAGGCTAAGAGGAGGCAAGAGGAGGTTAGGATGAGGCTGAGTGAAGATTGGCTTGCTTGCGAATCAACAGCGGCCGGGCGATTGATCGGCGCAGTGGCCAATGCTCAATCAGGGCCGGCACCGCACGCTCAATAGCCGAGGGGAATACGGAGGAATACGGATAAAAAAAGAGCGGCCTGGCTAGCGGCCTCCCTGCCACTGATAACGCGGCGGTAACCCCATCGAGGTCGACGTTGAAGGTCGACGCCGAAGGTCGACGCTGAACTTGGGTTTCGACTGGTTTTTCAGCTCTTAGTGTTCGCCCGAGCGGGCGTTGAAGGGGGCTGGGTTTAGCTGGGCGGCTCTTGTCTCAGAGTTCTCACCTCACGCTCCATGTTCCATGTCCATGTTTTATCTCTCGCGGTTGAGCAGCGCGGCGACCCGTTGCGGTTGCTCCGGGGTGATCACCAGCGTGTGGGTTTCAAAGCGCAGCACCACGGAATTTTTCTCGTCGGTGGCAAAGGCCCGGTAACGCCCGAGTCTGTCGTTGCGGAACAGGCCGATATAGCCGAACAGGCCGCCGTTGCCAAAAGTGCGCACAGAGCCCTGCATGGCGTCCGGGTCGGCTTCCGCCCGCTGCAGGTCGCGAAGGCAAATGCGGGTTTTCCACAGTGGCCGCAGCACCAGCAGCTGCTCCCCCTCGATCACAAAACCGCGGATGGCAAAGAGGGCGGCAAGGATCAGGATCGCCACCGGCAGCCAGATGGCGATTTGGTAAAGCGCGGGAGCATTGTGCGGGGCCCGCTCTGCAAGAATCAGGGGCAGGCCCAGCAGGAACAGGCTAAACAGGGTGGTCAGCACTTTGAGCTGGCGGCTCCAGGGTGCGCCGAATTGCAGTGGCTTGGACATGAGTGGTTGCCGTTTACATCAGGGCTGTGGCGGCGCGGAAGGTCAAGCCAAACAGCGCCAGTGAGGAGAAAACAAAAATCAGGAAGCGCACTTCGATTTTATTGCCCAGCGCCTGGACCAGGCTGTGCAGCACCCGGCTGGCCACATACACCCAGGCCAGGGTCAGGTTCATTCCCTGGCCCTCACCAGTGAGCGCAAGCACCAGCGCAATGGCGTAGAACAGCGTTGGCTGCTCCATCAGGTGATTGTAGTTGTCGGCCTTCCAGCGCACCGGCGCCGGTAGCTGTTTCATCAGTTCCCCCTGCGGCGCCGTGGGGTCCAGCTCCAGGTGGGCTCGGCGTATAGCCGGCAGGCGGGTGGCATACATCCAGATCCACATGATCAGAGACCAGGCAACCAGTGCGACAACCGGCAGCAGTATCGGGGAGTGAGTGGGCATAGTGGTTCAGTGCTCGCTGGGTTTTGTTGGCGGTATTTAGACTGAGAAGTCTCCTGTCACCGCTACTCTAACGGGCAGAGGTTTTTTTGTCAGCCGCCGCATTCGCGGTTACAGCGCGCGGGTATCGGTGGTGATGCTGTGGCTGTGGCGATAGCGATGGCGATGGCGATGGTGTTGGACGTCAGTGGAAGTCAGTGGAAGTCAATGGAAGGCGAAGGCGGTTGCTGGCAGGCGGCAGCTGGCAGCAGTCAATGTGGCACTCTGGTCACTGTATGTGGGCGGCACGGCAAATGTGTCTGTCTGCCGCCATGGATACAATTTGGTTCGCTACCCCAATCAAAATCGCAACCGGGATCTGGAGCGTCCATGAATCAAGGCACCGTCGTCCCCCAATCGGCACTCGTGGTTGAGGGTGGAGCGATGCGCGGCATCTTCGCCGCCGGGGTTCTGGACGTTTTTATCGAAAGGGATTTTCAACCCTTTGATTTTGCCCTTGGCGTTTCCGCCGGCTCCACCAACCTGATCGGCTACCTGGCCGGCAATCACGGTCGCAGCCGGCGCATACTGCTGGATCACGCCCGGCGCGACGACTTCATCAACTGGCGCCGCTTTCTCAAGGGCGGCCACTTCTGCGATGTGGCCTGGCTCTGGCACGCTTCCTTCGACGAACTGCCGCTGAACTTGCAACGCTACTACGACAATGGCGTGCCCCTGTTCGCGGTCACCACGAGCGTCGAGAGCGGCCGGGCACACTATTTGGAAGTGACGGTGGAGAATATGCACGAGGTGTTCCCGGCATCCTGCGCCATTCCGTTTGCCTACCGCGGCTTCCCGCGGGTCAACGGCGAGCCCATGACCGACGGCGGGCTGGCGGATTCCATTCCGGTGATCCGCGCCTACGAAATGGGTGCGCGGGATATCACCGTGGTGCTGTCCCGCCCGCTGGGGTACCGTAAGCGGGAGACCCCCACGCCGCGATTTATGAAGCAGCTGTTTCAGGAGCATGCCAGCCTGTTTGAGGCGGTGCTGGGGCGGGCCGAGCGCTACAACCGCGCGCTGGAGTTTATTGAATCGCCGCCAAAAGGGTGCCGGGTAAGGGTGATTGCCCCGCATGCCGACTTCCCCGTTGCCCGCTTTACCCGCGAGTCCGCCTTGCTGGAAGAGGGGTACCGGATCGGTCGCGAAGCCGGGCGGGATCACTTGCGCAGGCTGGCGGAGAGTGCGGATTCAACCCCCTGAGGGGATGCGCCAGCCAGCGGACTTATGTCGCTCAAGCGCCGGTTTTATCCCAGCTTTTATTGCCGCTTTTTTGCCGGTTTGATCAGCGCAGCCGATTACCGAAGTCGATCACCTATGAAGATCACCGATGAAGGTCACCGATGAAGGTCAGCGAGAGTCATCATCGCCGAAGAGGTAGGGGAACAGCCGGCGCTTTTCCTCCCTCGACAGTTGCTCTACTCGGCGGATGTTGTTGTCCGGAATGGAATCCGGGTCCGGATATTTTTCCAGAACCTGCTCGATGCTGGCCTCGCGGATCAGGTGCAGGATCGGCAATGGCGCGCGGTTGGTGAGGTTCTCGGTGTCCTCCGCGGTGGTGCCGGCGAACTGGTAATCGGGGTGGAAGGTGGCCAGCTGATAAACGCCGCTGTAACCCTGCCGGTCGATAAGCCACTCCGCCAGGTCGAGAAACTGGTTGAAGTCCTCAAACCGCTGCAGGTGTGCGGGCACGATTAATAGCGTCGTTTCCAGCTCCGCTGGCTGGTGCTCATCCAGCCGCTGGATCTCGGCCTGCAGGTGCTCCATCAGCACCTGATCCGATTGCGCGTCACTGATGGCGAAGCGAATCTGCCCCGCCCGCATGGGCTTGCGGGCGAAGGGGCACAGGTTCAGGCCCACCACCACATCGGCCAGCCACTGCTGAACCGAGCGGAGAATTTCCTCGTCGGATTTCAAGCGCCGCTCACCACATCAGATCGTCGGGGATCTGGAATTCCGCGTAGGGATCGTCCTCTGCGGGCGCAGCGCTGTCGGCGGGGGGCTGCACCACCGCATCTGGCTTGCGCTCGCTGATTTTTTCGGCGATTACCCGCGGCACCAGTTCAAAGTTTTCGTCCAGGCCGACGATCATCAGTCGGCCGGCGGCCAGGTGGTCGCGCACCGCCGCGGAGACATAAATCTTCTTGATCTTGCGCTCGAAGGTGAAGTTGTAGGCGATATCGCCGCCGCCTTTTGGCTGCTTGTTGCTCTCCACCAGCTGCTTGATCTGTGCGGTGATGGCTTTCTCCCGTGCGGCGGCATCGCGCTCCGCATTCAGGGCGCGGTCCCGTGCCGCTTTCTCGGCGCGGGCCTGCTCGACAGCCTGGCGGGTTTCATCCACCTGCGGCTGGCCGGCTTTTTTGGCCACCTTGTTTTGCTTGCGCTTTTCCTTGTTGACCTGCTTGGCCTTCTTGCTGTCGACCAGACCGGCCTTGAGCAGTTGATCCTGTAGTGAACTCATGGAAAGGGACTCTCACTTTTAAACGGGCCGCACCCGGGTGCGGCCGGCCATTTTAACGGTATCAGCTGCCAAAGTAAGTGGCGGCGCCGGGGCCGACCGGCAGGCCGAGGGCAAATACCCAGACGAAGAACAGCAGTGTCCAGCCCACAAAGAAGAAAATCGAGTAGGGGATCATGGTGGAGATCAGGGTGCCGATACCCAGATCTTTCTTGTAACGGGTGGCGAAGGACACGATCAGGCCGAAGTAACTCATCATGGGGGTGATGATGTTGGTGACCGAATCACCAATCCGGTAGGCGGCCTGGATGATCTCCGGGGCGTAGCCGAGCAGCATCAGCATGGGCACGAAGATGGGGGCGGTGACCGCCCACTGCGCCGAGGCGCTGCCCAGCATCAGGTTCACGAACCCGCACATCATAATAAAGAACAGGAACAGCAGCGGGCCGCTGAGGCCGATACTCTGCAGGGTGTCCGCGCCCACCACGGCAAAGATGGTGCCCAGGTTGGTGACCTTGAAGAAGGCGACAAACTGCGCGGCAAAAAACACCAGCACGATGTACATGCCCATGGTGCTCATGCTCTGAGACATGGCATTGATCACATCGCGGTCATTCTTCATCGAGCCGGTGACACGGCCGTAGACAAAACCCGGTACGGCGAAGAACACCACGATCAGGGCGACGATGCCTTTCAGGAAGGGGGAGCCGGCCACCGCACCGGTTTCCGGGTTGCGCAGCACCCCCCACTCGGGCACGACGGAGAGGGCAAACAGTGCCGAGACCGCCAGTACCGAGAGTCCGGCGGCTTTGAGGCCGCGCTTCTCGGTGGCGGTCAGTTGGCCCATCTTGTCCTTGGACAAATCCACCGATGCCTCGCTGGGGTCGTACTTGCCCAGCTTGGGTTCGACAATCGCCAGGGTCACCCAGCTGCCGATCAGCGTGATCAGCAGGGTGCTGGCCATCATAAAGAACCAGTTCACTTCCGGACCCACCGTATAGGTGGGGTCGATCATATGCGCCGCCGATTCGGTGATGCCGGACAACAGCGGGTCCACGGTGCCGATCAGCAGGTTGGCGCTGTAGCCCCCGGAGACACCGGCGAAAGCGGCGGCGAGGCCCGCCAGCGGGTGACGACCGAGGGAGTGGAAAATCATCGCGGCGAGGGGGATCAGCACCACGTACCCCAGCTCCGAGGCGGTGTTGGAGAGAATGCCGGCGAACACCACGATCACCGTGACGCTGCGCTGGGAGGCCTGCAGCACCAGCCCGCGAATGGCGGCACTGAGCAGGCCCGAGTGCTCGGCAATACCCACGCCCAAAAGCGCCACCAGCACCGTACCCAGTGGCGCAAAGCCGGTAAAGTTGCTCACAAGGCTGGTGACGATATAGCGCAGCCCCTCGCCGGAAAACAGGTTGAAGACTTCGATCACCCCGTCCGGCGCGCGCCCGGCGGCGCCCAGCGGGCGCGGGTCGGCCACCGACAGGCCAAAGTAGGAGGCCACGCCGCTGATCAGGATGACCGAGACGGCGAAGATCGCGAACAGGGTGATCGGATGCGGTAACAGGTTGCCCAGCCACTCGACGGTTTCCAGAAAGCGGGTGAAGCCTTTCTTCTGTGCGGGGCTCTGGGCCTGCTGTTCACTGGGGGATGCCGTGGTGCTCATGGGCGCTACTCGCTGCTGGTATCGGTGACTGTCTTCTGGGCTTTATGGCTTACAGCTTATTCGCTTTACAGCTTTTCACTTTTGTCCGCTGCGCGGGTCAGCCGCGTTTTATTGGCCACAATCTGGTCAAAAAATGTGCTGAAGCCGCGCATGATACACAAAAGCGCTATGTGGCTGAACGCCAGCGGAGCCGGCGATTCTGCCTAACCAGTCAGTGACTTGTGGTTCATTTTGCTGTCCATTTCATGGTTCGCTTTTTAGTCCATTAGGTTAGTGCTGATTGCAAGAATGCGCCTGATTGGGCGGTCGTCAGCGCCGATCAGCACTTATCCGCACAGCACCGATTCCCGGCAACTGCCGCGCCGCAGGCCAGTACCCTGAAAATTTGGGGAGTGAGGAGTGGGGTTTGGAGGTTGGAGTTTGGAGTTTGGAGTTAGGAGTTAGGGAGTTGAGGGCTGCTGAAACAGAGCGCCCGGCAATTGCGCAGACCCCGGCGCACCGGGGTCGCGTTAAGGCTGTGCAGGGAAACCTAGCAGGAATCGCTGAACCGCCTGTTAGTGTTCCTTAAAGTAAAAACCAGAGCAGCAGCAGGAGCAGCAGGGCGGCCAGCATCATGGCAAGGCCGCGCAGCATCAGCATTTTTGCGTAGGCCGCCTCGTGGTGCCGGAGGGCGTAGGGCAGCCCTGTGAGTGGGCCGAGAAAAATCGACGGGATTCCCCACAACCAATCCCTGTTGCCCAGAGCCACCAGCGCGGCGATCAGCCCGCCAAACCAGAAGACCGCAAGCCCCACCACCAGCAGCAGAAACAGCGGCAACACCAGCCATTGGTTGCTGAGATAAAACTGAATCAGGGCATCTTGTGTCATCGATCATCATTCCTATTGAATATGGGTAGTTTTTGTCGGTCGGCATGGAGTTATTTTGGCTTGTCATCCTGGGGAGGTTGTTATTGGCGCCAACAATGCGGTAAAACTTGTGCTCACCTTGAATGTTTTCCCTGCGGGAGTAAAAGAAAGAATGTACAAGAAAAAAGCCCTCTTTGCCTTTTTGCTGGGCGCCGCCGGGCTGCTGGCGCAGGCGGCTGCCGCCGTGACTTATGTGAGCGCGGATCGGCTGATTGATGTAGAAAGCGGTGAGGTGATCGAGTCGCCGCTGGTCACCATTGAGGGCAATCGCATTGTCGCCGTTGTTGCGGATGCGCAACCACCGCAGGGCGCCATCCACTTGCCCGGCGCCACGCTGCTGCCGGGGCTGATGGATATGCATGTTCACCTGACCGGCTCGGCGGATCTGCACGGTTATCGCGGCCTCGCGCGGAGCACCGCCCGCTCCGCCATTACCGGGGTCAAGAATGCGCAGACCTCACTGGATGCGGGTTTTACCACCATGCGCAACCTGGGCGCAGATGGCTACGCCGATGTGGCACTGCGGGATGCGATCAACGATGGCGATATTCCCGGTCCGCGCCTGTTTGTGTCTGGCCCCGCCATCGGTATTACCGGCGGTCATTGCGACAATAACCTGCTGCCGCAGGAATTTGCCGTCAAGGGGGAGGGCGTGGCGGATGGCCCCTGGGGTGTGCGCGCCAAAGTCCGTGAGAACCTGAAGTACGGCGCCGACCTGATCAAGTTGTGCGCCACCGGTGGCGTCATGTCCAAGGGCACCGAGCCCGGCGCGCAGCAGCTGGCTCTGGAGGAGATGCAGGCCGCAGTGGCGGAGGCGCGTAATCGCGGCGTAATTGTCGCGGCCCACGCCCACGGCACCGAGGGCATCAGAGCGGCGATCCGCGCCGGTGTCGATTCCATCGAGCACGCCAGCTTTCTCGACCGCGAGACCATTCGCCTGGCAAAGAAACACGGCACAGTGCTTTCGATGGATATTTATGTCACCGAGTACATCCTCTCCGAGGGCGAGAAGGCCGGGATTCTCCCCGAGAGTCTTGCGAAGGAGCGCCGCGTAGGCAGCCGCCAGCGGCAGAGCTTCCGCGATGCGGTGGAAGCGGGCGTGAAGATGGTGTTCGGTTCCGATGCGGCGGTTTATCCCCATGGCCAGAATCCGCGTCAGTTCTCGCGCATGGTGGAATTCGGCATGACCCCGCTGCAGACACTGCAGGCCGCCACCATCAATGCCGCGGAGTTGCTCGGTCAGAAGGAAAATCTGGGCAGCATCCGCGAGGGCAAGCTGGCGGATATCGTGGCCGTGCCCGGCAATCCGCTGGAGGATATCGGCGTGATGGAGAAAGTGCAGTTTGTGATGAAGGACGGCAACGTCTACAAGAACACCGCGGTGACTTTCTGATCCTTCATCTTCACTATTCTTACTTCTTTATAAGGAAAGCGCTCAAGAGGGGCGGGCGCTTTCCTCCCGTCCCCCCCCGTCATTTCTGGCCCTGCCCAGCCCCTGTTCAATAGCGGCCGCCGCCTGCCCGGTGCCGGCAGCATGAAATGGTGCGCCGCGCGCTTATGTCGGTATTTTGTTCTAGAGTTTTGCCGGGAGTCCTGTTAAAGCCGCAGCGGCGCGGCATTCGGCGATATTTCAGCCTCCCTCGGCCGCCATCCTGTTGCTATACTCCGCGCCCCTGACAGCAGCACCACAGTTTTGCGGAGAGATCCATGTCTGAATCATTGTGCGATATCGGCTTTATTGGCGCCGGGGTGATGGGCAAAAACCTCATCCTCAACCTGGCCGACAATGGCTATCGCGTCTGCGCTTTTGACCTGGACCACCACAAACTGGATGCCCTGTTGCAGCAGGATGCCCGCGAGCGCGGCGATCAGCCCGCCCGCATCGAGACCTGCAACTCCTACACCGAGCTGCTGGCGCGGGTGAAAGCGCCGCATCTGGTGATCCTGTCCGTACCCGCCGGCGCTCCCGTGGACGATGTGTGCAACAAACTCCTCGATGCCGGCCTCAAGGCCGATGATATCGTGGTGGATACCGGCAACAGCCTGTGGACCGATTCGGTGGAGCGCTGCAAGCGCTATGAGGGCAAACTGATTTTCTTTACCACCGCGGTATCCGGTGGCGAGGTGGGCGCGCGCTTCGGCGCCTCCCTGATGCCCAGCGGCGACCCCTACGCCTGGGCCCGCATTGAACCCATCTGGCATGCCATCGCCGCCAAGGTAGACCCGCAGAGCGGTCAGCCCCTTGAGCGTTTCGAGCCCGGCAATCCGGTCACCGATGGGGAGCCCTGTGCCGCCTATATCGGCCCTATCGGTTCCGGTCACTTCGTCAAAATGGTGCACAACGGCATCGAGTACGCCGACATGCAGATGATCTGCGAGGCCTACGATGTGATGCGCAGCGCCCTGGAAATGTCGCCGGCGGAGATCGCCGCAGTGTTCCGCCAGTGGAACCAGGGCAAGCTCAACAGTTACCTGATCGATATCAGCGCCGAGGTTCTGGCCACCGTCGATGCCGAAACACAGCAGCCGCTGGTCGATATTATTCTCGACCGCGCGGGGCAGAAAGGCACCGGCCTGTGGACCGCGGTCAGCAGTTTGGAAGTGGGCTGCCCGGCGCCGAGTATTGCCGAGGCGGTATTCGCCCGCTCCCTCTCCACCCGCAAGGTATTGCGCGGCCGCGCCGCAAAAAAACTGCTCGGCCCGGAAATCGAACCGGTGCCGCAGGCCGAGCGCGCCGAGGCCATCCGGCAACTGCACGACGCGCTTTACTGCGCAAAAATCTGTGTCTATGCACAGGGCTTCGACCTGATGAAGCTGGCGGCGCGGGAGCAGGGTTGGAAGCTCAATTTTGCCGAGATCGCCCGCATCTGGCGCGCCGGCTGCATTATTCGCGCGGTGTTCCTGCAGTCCATCAGCGATGCCTACGAGCGCGACATCAAACTCTCCAACCTGCTGCTGGACGACTTCTTTATCGAGCAGATCGCCTGCAACCAGGCCAACTGGCGCCGTGCGGTTGCCGATGCCAGCCTGCGCGGCATTCCGGTCCCGGCACTTTCATCCGCGCTCAGTTACTACGACGCCTTCCGCCGTGAGTCCCTGCCGGCCAACCTGCTGCAGGCACAGCGGGACTTTTTCGGCGCGCACACTTTCTCGCGGGTGGATCGCCCGGAAAACGAGAAATACCACGTGCTTTGGAGTGAGAAAGACCGGCCGATCGTGAAAATATGATGAAAGCGCAAAAAACCCCGGAAAACCGGGGTTTTTTGTCGGTGGCCGCGAGGCACGGATGGCACGGATGGAACGCGGTAAGGGTGTGGTAAGGGCGCGGATGGGGCGCGTTAAGGGTGCCAAGCGCTCAGCTACGAGCAGGTCAGTCCTGGTCCAGGCGCGCCGTCATAATGGTCACCTGCTCGCCGTGGTAGCTTTCCACCCGCAGGGCCTGCCAGCCCAGTGAGGCATACAGTCCCTGCTGGTCCGGGGTAAAAAGGTACAGGGACTCCATCCCCGCAGCCCGGCACTGCGCCATCACATGCCGGACAAGCGCGCTGCCAAATCCCCGGCCGCGATAATGCGGGTGAACAAAAACATTGGCGAGCCAGGGGCCAAGGTCACGGTTGTTATCCATGTCCTCCTCCACCACTGAGGCGGAACCCCAGATTTCCCCGTTGCCCGTCTGCTCTCTACCAGCTTCACCGGCATCCTCGCTGACCAGCACCCAGGTTGAGGGGATCATTGCCTGCTCCAGGCAGCGGCGCAGGTCATGGGCGAAATCCTCGCGTGAATGGTCCGGGTACAGGTGCCGCCATTCTTCAAAGTGCCAGTCCGCCAGTCGCTCAACGGCTTCGGGATAGTGGTCGAGATTGTCTATGCGCATATTGAAAGGGTGCCCGGGCATTTAGAGCACCACCTCCTCGACTTCGGCGGCAAGGCGATCCTGCTCGGCGCGGTTGGCGCGGGCCACGATCTCATCCACACTGGCGCCCTCGCCGGCACCGCCGAATGCGGCCACCAGATCGGTGAGCAGGGCGGAGATTTCCAGGGTCATTACCGAGAAATCCGCATCGAAACGCTGGGCGGCATTTTCGCTGTCGGCGCTGTCGGCCTTCTCAATCAGTTCATCACTGAACTTCAGCCGCTTGACCGACAGCTGGTGGTCCACCACAAACTCCACACCGCCATTCCACACCAGCCCCAGCTTGTGAACCTGCATGCCGGCCAGCAGATGGTTGTGGATTTCCTCCGCGCACAGGTCCTGATTCTTGCAGCGGATGACACTGCCGGAGTCCTTCGGGTCGCGCAGCTCACACTCATGGCCGAACTCGAACCTGGCCGGCGCTTCCGGTGCGCTGAGCCAGTGGGTCATGGCCTGTTGCGGCAGGTTCTTGGCCGACAGTGGGATCACCGCCAGACTGCTGAGGGCCTCCCGCAGGTGTTCCAGCAACTCTTCGGCCGCCGACGCGGAAGCGGCATCCACCACCACCCAGCCGTCACGCGGGGCGATGTAGGCATAGTGCAGGCGTGAGCGGGCAAACGCCTTGGGCCGCATCTCCAGCAGCACCTCATCCTTCAGCGTCTGCTTCTCCTTGCGGCCAACACTACGGTGCTCCCGCTCGGAGATCGCCAGTGCCCGCTCCTCCACCTTCTCGTTGACTACGCCGGCGGGAAGTACCTTCTCCTGCTTCTTGGCGCAGACCATCAGGTAACCATTGGTGGCATGCACCAACTCGCTGCCGTGCCGGCCCAGCGGCGGCACCCAGCCATAGCGGGCCGCATCCTGGCTGCCGCAGGGAACAAAAGCCTGCGGTTCCAGCAGCTCGTTCAGCTTGTCGGCAGAAAGGGCAAATTCTTTGGTGAGGCGGTAAACGCGCAGATTCTTAAACCACATACATCGGGCCGTCGCTTGGGAGTCTTTTGATGGCCGGCAATTATGCGAAATCCCGGCGGCAGGGGCTAGGGTAAAGCGACCAGACTGGGGAAACCGGCGAGTCAACAGGCAATCACTGCCGACGACTAGGCGCTGTCAAGTGGTCAAGTAATCCAGCGTTCAATTGATGCTGGTCATGGTTTGTCCGGGTTGGGGCGGTTGCCAGCGAGCAAGCGGAAAGCCAGCGGAACCCCGGTCTCAATCGATAGGGCTGACCACACCGCGCTCATGGATACCAATAACATGGGTATAAATCATGGTGGTATTGATATCGTTATGCCCGAGCAACTCCTGGATATTCCGAATATCCACGCCGGAAGCGAGCAGATTGGTCGCAAAGGAATGGCGAAACGTATGGCAGCTGGCTTTCTTGCGGATGCCGCACTGTGCCATCGCCCTGCCTACGGCGCGGCGCACCTGTTGTTCGCCCAGATGGTGTCGCCGCATCACATCGCTACGGGGGTCCAGTGACCGCTCCGGCGCGGGGAATATATATTGCCAGCCGGGGCTGGTTGCCGCGCTGGGGTACTTCCTCTCCAGAGCGAAGGGTAGGTAGACAGCTCCAAAGCCCTCGGCAAGATCGCGCTGATGAATCGAGAGCGCGAGATCAATTTGTGCTTTGAGTGGGGCGACGATGGATTTGGGCAGCAGAGTGCGTCGCCACTTAGCCCCTTTGGCTTCGCGCACGATAATACAATGATGGCCAAAATCCACATCCTGCACGCGCAGCCTTACCGCCTCCATCACCCGTAAGCCGGCGCCGTACATCAGTGAAGCAATTAACCGGTGGTGCCCCTGCAAACCGTCAATCACCGCCGTGGCTTCGTCATGTGTAAATACCACCGGCAAGCGCCGGCCTTTGCTGGTTCTATCAAAATCCAGCCTGCCCAGCTCAATTCCCAGGAACTGCCGATAGAGAAAAACGATGGCATTGAGCGCAGTCTTTTGCGTATTAATGGCCACATTGCGCTGCGAGGCCAGGTAACACAGCCAGGCATCCACCTCCGCTTTACCCATCTCCTCAGGCCTGCGCATCTTGTGAAAGCGCAGGTAGTCCTTTATCCAGAGGCAATAGGTTTTTTCCGTCCGGTAAGCCAGCTGTCGCCCACGCATAAAGGCACGAAGCCGGTGCATAAACCGAACCGGCCTGGCAGGAAGCGGTATAGGGATATCATCCATAAGCGGTCCCTCGCTGAAGGGTGCTGTGATTATATACAGCGTAGTGAAGTATGGGGCAATATCTCCCCGGCAAAACGATCGCAGCGACGGTTATCCTGGGGAAGTACCGGGAGAATGGAAAAATAGCTGGTAAATCAGATGGTTAGATCGACACCCCGAAACAGGGATAGTCGTCGTGACGACCGATATCCCCAGAGGTGTAATACCGTGTAATCTGCTGAAGCCTTGACCAGCCGGGGCTTTCAGCGCATTCTGGCGGGAAATCTATTTTGAGATATGCGTCGGTGGGATATCAGTCCTGACGACTACGATATAAATGTTATGACTCTATGGAAATCATGAAAAGAATAACCATTATTATACTTTCAATGGTGTTGGCCTCTTGTATGGCAACAGGTCCAGCATTTAACTCACTTCAGCCAGAAGCATCTGACTTGGTATCTATATATATCATGAGGCAGTCGGCATTTGCGGCCAGCGCCTATTGTCCTCCTGTCACAATAGATGGCGAAAAAATCGGATGTCTTAAGAATGGTGGCTACATCCATAAGTATGTTTCACCGGGCCCACACGAAGTAAGATTTGAAAAGCGTTTCGGTGAAATGGGCAAAGAGCATTTCATTAAAATTAATGGCAAGCCCGGTCAAACACTATTCTTTGAGTGGGCTTATGATGTGAATGGAGTTTGGAGTACCGGATTCGTTTCAGGTGCAACATTCAGTGAGGCCATAGTTCAATATAAAAAAGAACAAGCAATAGAAATATTGCGCAATTTAAATGAGTCATAACAAATCGCCCAAAATGGACACCAAACCTGCGGTTTGGGTCCATTTGGCTCGGCGTTATGTTGCCGGGCGGTAAAAATTCTTGCCGGTACCAGTGTGTAGTTTTTCGCACTATTTTAGTTAGTGTCCGGCATCTGGTAGTTTTTGTGCCGCATATCCAAGCAGTTCCGTTCCTAGAGCGTTCTCTCCGGTTCGGTAGGTCTGGCTAGTCCACTGCAGTATCGTGGAGTGCCAATAAGTGAATAATCTGGTGGGGGAGGTGCGGTATTCTTCCCTCGTAACATCGGTCAGTGGTCAGCCAATCCGTGGCTGGCAAAGTGCCAGCAGCTTGTCTGGAGTGCGTCAGCCATAACCAAGCTAGGCAGGTTCGCCCAGCCGGTGGCTGGGCTTGACAGCCTACGCTGCGCTTCGGCTGCCCCTGCTAGCGGCGTTATGCATAAAGGAGAGTTATGAACATTTATCTGAGGGCGAAACATTGGCAGCTATTTTTAGTTCTTGTCGGCTCGATGTTTCTTGCTCAAGCCATGATGGCTAATTCAATAATGAACGGTAAATTGCCAAATCCAATAGTAATGGCTATTCCTACATTTTTTATGGCTGTTGTCTTCTTTGGGTGGTTGTGGTCTGTGGCGTCGGCATGTTCCAAGCTGTTGCCCCCTGAGCTGGCGTCCTCAACTAAGCCAATGCAGTTTGGTCTTGTTTATGCGCTTGTGTATATTCTCATAAGTAGCAGCTTTTTCTTTGGCTCTAATGGCCAGTTGCCAGGCTATATTGTTGTCATGCACTTACTAGCAATGGCATCCATTTTCTATGCATTAGGCTTCACAGCTAAACAACTTGCCAAATTAGAGCAGGGGAAAAATGTGTCATTCTTTTCATATTCTGGCCCCTTTTTTCTTTTTTGGTTTTTCCCAATAGGC
The DNA here is from genome assembly GCF_039545115.1 of Microbulbifer aestuariivivens. Classification (NCBI taxonomy): domain Bacteria; kingdom Pseudomonadati; phylum Pseudomonadota; class Gammaproteobacteria; order Cellvibrionales; family Microbulbiferaceae; genus Microbulbifer; species Microbulbifer aestuariivivens. The sequence continues at coordinate 241,654 of NZ_BAABRT010000002.1, forward strand.
ATTTGGTTTATACAGCCAAAGGTTAACCAACTGCTGAGTGGCAGCAATGCATAACAAGGCGCGCCACGAAGGACTTGCACTGCTGCGCAGCGCAATCCCGTGCGCTTGGCGTTATGTTGCCGGGCGGTAAAAATTGTTGTTGGTGCAAGCAGGTAATATTTTGCACTGTTTTTGCGTCCAGCAATGAGCAGCTTGGCCATTCCGGCCTGAAGCAGTTTCGTTCCCAGAGCGTCCTCTCGGGTTCGGTAGAGGTGGCTACTCCACTGCAGTATCGTGGAGTGCCATTAAGTTGATAATCTGGTGGGGGAGGTGCTGTATTCTTTCCTCGCAACATCGGGCAGTGGCCAGCCAATCCGTGGCTGGCAAAGTGCCAGTAGTTGGCTCGCAGAGCGTCAGCCATAACCAAGCTAGGCAGGTTCGCCCAGCCGGTGGCTGGGCTGGACAGCCTACGCTGCGCTCCGGCTGCCCCTGCTAGCGGCGTTATGTTTCCGGTCGGTAAAAATTATCGTTGGTGCCAGCGTGTAATTCTTTGCACTGGTTTCGCGCCCGGCATTGATCACCTCGGTCGATCTCTGTCCAAGCAGTTTCGTTCCTAGAGCGTTCTCTCTGGTTCGGTAGAGGCGGCTATTCCACTGCAGTATTGTGGAGTGCCAATGAGTTAATAATTTGGTGAGGGAAGTGCGGTATTCTTGCCTCGTAATATTTGGCAGTGGCCAGCCAATCCGTGGCTGGCAAAGTGCTGGTAGTGGGCCAGGAGAGCGTCAGCCATAACCAAGCTAGGCAGGTTCGCCCAGCCGGAGGCTGGGCTGGACAGCCTACGCTTCGCTCCGGCTGCCCCTGCTAGCGGCGTTAGGTGAAAATGAAATCTCGTATCCTGCCAACATTAATCGCCTGCTTCACTTCTTCAGTCTTTGCTGATGGAGAGCTAAGTGATTTCACAAAATTTGGCGGGTTTGAACTTGAAAAAACCGAATTGAAAGAAATTATCTCAAAAATCGGCGATGCTCCAGTTCATAAAGAGGGAGATGCTGGCGAATCGTACACTGGAATTTGCTATTTCTATCCCATTCAGAACATAACTGCTTTTTATGAGTCTGGCGAAATGGGTTGTAGTACTACATTGCTAAGCTATAAATTTCTTAGTGGTAAAACTACCAGGTATCCCTGCGCAACTATAGAGGACGGGGGCAGTCAACCTTTTTCACTGGGAGGCTTTAAAATTGGTCAAACTCTTAAAGCAGCAGAGTCACTTCTTCCATTAAAACCATATTCAGTACAAGGCAATGTCTATACGTACTGGAACAGAATACCATTCACAGAAAAGGATTATCTTAAAGTCGGCGCCGAGCAATCCGATAACCTGACGTGGGATGATATGGTAACCATAGAGATATACACAAATGAAGATATCGTCACGGGTTACGGTGTGAGTAGGGTTATCACATGGTAGAGCGTCACCTAACAAATCAAACCAGCAAGGGCCTTCGGCCGGGACTCGCTAACGCTCGCCCCTGTTTGAGGCGTTAGGTGCTATGAAAATACCCAGCGAAACTCAATGGAAAGAACACGGGCTTAGAGGGCTAGATGAAAAGCATGCATACGAGCAATTCTTCGGGCTTTCCATAGAGCAGGCTGAAGCTAAGTTT